>NZ_JAKMRZ010000008.1:0-78896 GCF_025772385.1 Campylobacter sp. FU_520
CTGCCTCCCGTAGGAGTCTGGACCGTGTCTCAGTTCCAGTGTGACTGATCATCCTCTCAGACCAGTTAAGCGTCATAGCCTTGGTGAGCCATTACCTCACCAACTAGCTGATACTATATAGTCTCATCCTACACCGAAAAAACTTTCCCTACTCAACTTGTGTTAAGCAGGAGTATAGAGTATTAGCAGTCGTTTCCAACTGTTGTCCTCTTGTGTAGGGCAGATTAACTATACCTTACTCACCCGTGCGCCACTAATCCACTTCTAGCAAGCTAAAAGCTTCATCGTTCGACTTGCATGTATTAGGCACGCCGCCAGCGTTCACTCTGAGCCAGGATCAAACTCTCCATAAAAAATAATTGGATAAGTTTAATCTTTTTCTTCAAAGAAAAAGTTGATTGTTAAGATTTAAAAATAAATCTTTCTGGCTCAATCGATCACTTATTTAGATTTCAAAGATTGACTATAAGATTTGATTAACAATATTAATAATTTAAAGAACAAATACTAAAAAATTAAGACAAAAAGTCTTAGCTTTTTAAAACCCTTTCGTTTGAAAAGGAAATGAAATTATAGCAATAAAAGCTTAAAGTTTTATTAAATAGATTGGATATGTGGGGAATTTGTTTTAGAATAAGAGAGATGCCGGGGGGGGGGGATAAAAAACTCCAAAAATTTTAGCAAGGCTTTTAAATTTTACATAAAACATATTTAACTATAAAGTTAAAACGCTTGTTTTGCCAAAATAATATATGGTTTTAACCAAATAGTTCCATAGCGTCTTTGTATGCACTAATTAATGAAGCTAAAGTAACAAAACCACCGATAATTAAAAAAATCATTTCGATTTTTTTTCTTTTATTCTCTTTTATCTTTTCCTTTTTATCTTCTTCTTGATTTTGTTCAATATGTAAAATATCAACAAGATTTTCTATCTGGATTTTAAGTTCTTGATGTTGCTCTAAAATATTGTAATATTGAAATATAATTTTCCATATTGCATGTTTTTGTTGGTAGTTATAGTGCACTGGATTACTAAAAAAATACTTTAGATTAAAAACATAAAAATCTTTTTTAATATCAATAACATCATGATAATTTTCTTTATCTATAATGCTTGAAGTTAAATTTAAATAATACTCCATTTTCTCACGATAAGCCAAAGAAAGCGCGAACATAGTCATTGTATCGTTAAATTTACTTTCACAATTATTAAATCTAGCCTGAAACAAAAAGCCTTTTTCTGAAAACACAACTTTAATATCTGGATTATCATAACAATTTGATTTATCTATTTTTAATGTAGAACTACCTCTTAATAGTTGCGATATTTTACCATCATTCATGTTTTCATCAGTATATGCAACTATATGATCTATCACACCTTTTTTAAATTGACAATACTCTTGACTTACCGAGACTCCATCTTTTATACATATAATACATATATCAAAAATTTTATATATTAATATTGTATCTTTGGCATACTTTTGATCTTCTATATTGGTATAAATTTCTAAATTTTGAGCCAAAAAGGTATGAAAAAAATCTTTTGTTCTTGTATCTTTTTTAAATTTATCCTTGCAAAAATTTTCGATAATTTTAACTTGATATGTATTTATCATGACATCTTCCTATTTTATAATATTATAAATTTAACTTATTGTTATAAATACGATTAAGATGAATTGTAAAAATTTAAATGCTTAAAAGAATTTTAAAATAGTGGTGCGGATGAAAGGACTTGAACCTTCACGCATTGCTGCACCAGATCCTAAGTCTGGCGTGTCTGCCAATTTCACCACATCCGCAAAAGTGGTACGCTCAAGAGGATTCGAACCTCTGACCTACGGCTTAGAAGGCCGTTGCTCTATCCAGCTGAGCTATGAGCGCAAAAAAATAAAAGTAACAATGGGCTTATGGTGCGCCCGATAGGAATCGAACCCATAACCTACAGATCCGAAGTCTGTCGCTCTATCCAGTTGAGCTACGAGCGCTGATGGGGTGAGTGATGGGAATCGAACCCACGACCCTCAGGACCACAATCTGATGCTCTAACCGACTGAGCTACACTCACCATTTATAAAAATGGTCGGGGTGAAAGGATTCGAACCTTCGGCCCCTTGGTCCCAAACCAAGTGCGCTAACCAGACTGCGCTACACCCCGATGTACAAAAATAAAGCGTTATTTTACATAAAAAAATATTAAAAGTCAAGATAAAAAAATATTTAGCATAAAAAATGCTAAATATTTTAAGAATTGTTTGTTTGTTTTTTTTGTGAAATGATGTTTAAAATTTCAACTATCAAAGAAAAAGCCATAGCTGTGTAAATATATGCTTTATCTATATGGATATCAAAACTTTCACATACTAAAACAAAGCCTATCATTACTAAAAATGCCAAAGCTAAGATTTTAATGCTTGGATATTTTTCTACAAAATCTGCAATTGGTTTAGAAGCAAAAAGCATAACTAAAACTGCAATAATCACAGCAATAATCATAACCTCTATATCTTGAGCAATGCCCACAGCAGTAATAACACTATCAAGAGAAAATACTATGTCTATCACAGCTATTTCAGCAACTACAACCCAAAGATTATTGCTAATTTTTATATTACTTTGACTTTCCTCTTGGTGCATTATACTTTCTTTAATTTCCTTAATAGACTTAACTATTAAAAACAACCCTCCAAGTAAAAGCACTAAATCCCTACCTGAAATTTCATTACCTAATATACTAAATAAAGGTGTGACAAGTTTCATTACCCAAAATAAAGACAATAATAATAAAATTCTAGTAATCATCGCAAAAGCAAGACCTAGAATTCTACCCTTATCTCTATGTTCTGGTGGTAATTTAGAAACTAAAATCGCTAGAAAAATGATATTATCAATCCCTAGTACAATCTCCAAAGCTGTAAGAGTAAGCAATACCACCCAAGCATCGACACTAAAAATCCATTCAAACATTTACTTTCCTTAAACAAAAAGCGTAATTATAGTGATGAAAAATTAATCATTTTCAAAAATTTTTACAATGGTTTCGGGCAAAAGTGTATGTTCGAGCTGGTGGATTTTATCTTCAAACTCTTCAAAGCTTAGCTTAGCTTTTTCAAACGCCTTTTGTGCAATGATTTTACCACCATCAAGCTCTTCATTAACCCAATGCACACTAATGCCTGCTACTTTCATATCACTTTCATAGCTTTCTTTGATAGCATGGGCACCTTTAAACAAAGGAAGCAAAGAAGGATGAAGATTAATAGCTTTTATATTTTGAGTGAAAATAGGACTCAAAATTCGCATAAATCCTGCTAAGATGGTCAAATCTGCTTGACTTTCTTTTATAATTTTTACTAATTCTGCGTCAAATTCTTCTCTTGAAGTAAATTTTTCATGTTCTATGATTTTAGTATCAAGATTATATTTTAAAGCTCTTTGTATGCCATAAGCTTCTTTTTTATTGCATACACACAAAACCACTTCAAAGGTATTTTTACCAAAAGTTTTTTTATGTAATTTTTCTAAAATATTTTCCAAATTGCTTCCATTACCACTAAATAAAACTGCTAATTTTATAAGCATTTTAACCCCTTTATTAATTTTAAAGCATCAAAACTAATTTTATTTTTCTTATAATTTTTAGCTACTAAAGCATGAGCTAATACTGCATTTTTAGCAGCTTCTAAAGCATTAAATTTAGCTCCAAGCAAGGCTGCTATCATGCCACTTAGCACATCCCCACTTCCACCTTTTGCCAAAGCTTCATTGCCACAATTTACTACAAAAAGTTTTTCTTTTTGAGCGATGATGGGATTAGCCCCTTTTAACACCAAAGCACATTGGAATTTAGAACTAAATTTTCTTGCATAAAAAAAGCGTTTGTTTTGAATTTCTTCTACACTTACATCCTCATTAAAACAAAGTTTTAAAAGCATAGAAAACTCTTTAGGATGAGGGGTTAAAACAACATCTTCTCTATTAAGATATGAAAGCAAATTTTCACTTTGAAAGCAATTTGCATCTAAGACTAAAGGAATGTTTTTTAATCTTTCATCTTTTAAAATACTTAAATCATCAAGTCCCATACCTATAGCAGCTGCATTTATTTTGCCTTCAATATCATCTTTTAGCATAATCAAAGGCGAAAAGCTTTCTTTAGCCACTAAAGACACAAGCCCCGCTCCAAACTCTAAAGCACCAAGTCCAGCTAAAGTACCCGCGCTTTTATTGGCAAAAATATAAACATGTCCAAAATCACCTTTATTTGAGTTAGCCTTTTTTGTAATGAGTTTTAAATCTTTTTTTTCTAGTAAAAAGCTTGAAGTATTTTGCATATAAGGTTTTAAACCCAAATTCGCAATTTTAATTTTACCTATAAATTCTTTTGCGAAATCTTCTAATAAAATTTCTTTAATTACCCCCATGCAAAGAGTATAATCAGCCTTAAAACATAGTTCTTGTCCAAGCCCGCTAGGAATATCACAAGCTATTTTTAAAGCTTTGCTTTTAGCAATTTTTTTAAAAATTCTTTGTAAATTTTCATCTAAAGCTTTATTTAAACCACTTCCAAAAACACAATCAACTATAATGTCAAAATCTTTAAATTTAGGTTCTTTTTTTAAGAAATTAAAACCTATATTTTTTAAAATTTGCTCTTGCTTGGTAAACACTGTACTTTTTTTATATGGCACAGTATAAGCAAAAGCTTTTTTTAAGTGTCTAATGGCCACAAGTCCATCAGCTCCATTTCCACCAGTACCAAGCAAAAATAAAATTTTAGCATTTTTTATGTTTTTACTTTTTTTCTTAATCAAATTTGCAAGCTCTATACCTGCATTTTCCATCATTAAAAACTCATTCAAACCTTTTTCAACAAGCTCTTTTTCATAAGAAATATTATCTTTAAATACTACTTTCATCGCTCATCTCACATTTTATAAGCTTTTGGGTTTTAGCGCCTAGCTCTTTAAGCTTTATCACTCTTGAAGCGATATTTCCACTTCCATGAGTAAGCTTTGTTTGCATATTATCTACATTTGAGTTTAATCTTTTGATGTTTTCTTTGATTTTTTCAAAATCATCTAAAACACCCGCAAATTTATCATGAAATTTGCCAAGCTCATCAAAAGCTTTTAGGATATTTTCATTACTTTGTATATTTTTCCATGAAATATTTATCGTATTTAGTGCCATAAAAAGAGTGTTTGGTGTGGTTAAATAAACCTTTTTTTTATAAGCGTATTGATAAATTTCAAGATCTACATTTAAAATCAAATCTAAGATATTTTGATAAGGTATAAAAAGCAAAACAAATTCATAAGTGTGTTTGTCATACTGCATATAAGGCTTTTTGGCTAACTCATCAATCCTTGATTTTAGATTATAAGCTAGATCAAGACAGGTATTTTGACTAATATCTTCAAAAGCAAAATCACTTGGCAAAGAAAATTTTGCATCTATGATTATACTTTTTTGTTTATCTAAAAATACTACCGCATCGGGAATATAGGTTTTACCCTCATCTTGAAATCTCTCTTGCAATTTATACTGCACGCCCTCTACCAAACCACTATTTTCTAAAACAGATTTTAGTTGTAATTCTGCAAAATTACCACGAATTTTTTTATCACCCTTTAAAATTTTAGCTAGCTTATCTGCATTTTCTGTCATATTTTGACTAAATTTAAACATATTATCAATATGAGTTTTAAGACTAATTTCATTTGAATTCAATCTTTCATTGTATTCTTTAACACTTTTTTTCACAGGCAAGAAAATTTCTTCTAATATTTTTTTTGTATCCTCATTGAGCATAAGTTTGTTTTGGTTTAAAATGCTAGCATTTTGTTTTTGTAAATTTTGTTCTAATTCTTGTTTTAATTCTACCAAACCTTGCTTGTATTTTTCTTCTAGTTTTATTAAGGTTTGAGTATATTCTTCTTTTAAGTTCGCACGCTCTTTTAAATGTATATTTAAAAGTTCTTGCTGAGTTTGTTCTTTTTGAGCTAATTTTGCTTCTAAAGCTTCATTTTTAGATAAATATAATATTTTTTCATCTAAAAGTTTGGAATTTTTTTCCATAAGTGTAGTTTTTTCAAGCTCTAAATTAGCAAGTTGATTTTGCAAAACTATGTTACTTTGGTTTAAAAATTCCAATTTTGCTTTTTCTTTTTGGCTTTTAAATACATACCATATAAAAGCTAAAATTACAACAACTAAAAAGGCTATCATGGTATTTTCCATTTTTAAGCCTTTGTTTTTTCAATAAGAAAATAAATATTTTTTTCATTACCTTCTTTAAATTGTTTCATTTGCGGTAAAAACTCTTTTACTAAAGCTCTAAAATTTTTAAAACCAAAATTTTGAGGGATAAAATTTGCGTGTTTTCTATTCATATTAGTGCGAATTTGAGCATATTCAGCACGACCTTTTTCTTCTATTAAGGCTTCTGTGATATTGATTAAATCTTTGATATATTCTTTAGTGCTTAATATTTTTTCTTTAGATTCATCTTGATCTAAATAAAAAAATTCACTAAAAGAATTCACATAAGATTTTACAGCTTGTTTTAAACCCATACCTATAACTTGCTTTTTACCCTCTTTAAGTCTTTGGATTAAACTAGTATAATCACTATCGCTTGAAACAATGACAAAAATATCAATATCTTTTTCATAAAAAAAACTCATAATCTCAGTGATTAAGTACATATCGCTTGAGTTTTTATTAGCTATAAAATTAAATTGTTGCATAGCGATAATAGAATATTGTGCGATTTGTTCTTTCCAATTTTGTATATTTTTTTGTGTCCAATCTCCATAAATTCGTTTTATAACGATTTCTCCATAATCAGAAGCGATATCAAAAATAGATTTTGCATATTTTGAAGGAATATTTTCTGCATCAATAAAGATCGCCACACTTTTGTTATCCATTTTCTCTCCTATGTAGTTCTCATTCTAAAACTTAATGCTTTTAAAATATGAGTTTTTAAAATCAACTCACTTTGCTCTAAATCTGCAATGGTTCTTGCTACTTTTATGGTTTTATTTACCCCTCTTTGAGAAAGATTATATGAATTTATAGCCTTTTGTAAAATTTCATTCGCAGTAGAATCTAAAATACAAAATTGTTTCAGCTGCTCATCATTTAATTTAGCATTAAATTCTTCTTGTTTTCTTTGCTTTTGAAATAAAAATCCTTTAAAAACCATTTCACTCATCTGTTTAGAGCTTAAACTTGTTTTATCTTCATGCGAAATCTCATCCATGGCCACATAAAGATCAATTCTATCTAAAATAGGAGATGAAATTTTATTTTTATATTTTTTAATTTCTATCTCTTGGCAACGACATGCAAGACTTTTAGAAAATAAATTTCCACAAGGACAAGGATTTTGCGCACAAGCAAATAAAAATTTAGTTTCATAAATCACTTTGGTATTAACTCTTGAAATAAGAATTTTAAAATCCTCTAGCGGCTCTCTTAAACTTTCTATGATTTGTTTTGAAAAATGGGGAAACTCATCAAAAAACAAAACCCCTCCATTTGCAAGTGCTATTTCTCCTATCTTAGCATTTTTAGTTCCTCCGCCAAAAATACTAGCTCTAGTACTTGTATGATGAGGACTTCTAAAAACCCTACTAGCACTAAAATCATCATCTAAAGAGTTTAATGACTTATAGGCATTTTGAGCTAAAATTTCTTTCAAACTTTGTGGTGGCATGATGAAAGGAAGTCTTTTAGCACACATACTTTTACCACTACCTGGACTACCTTCAAATAAAATATTATGCATACCCAAAGCTGCTATTATGCAAGCAAATTTAGCATTTTCTTGACCCTTAACTTCTTTAAAATCATAAGGGTAAATAGAATTTTTTATATATTTTTGATTATTGATTTCTATGGCATTTTCAAACAAAGGATGAGCGTTATTTATATGATAATTCTCATAATTTTTTTCTTTAAAAAAATCTATAGCTTGAGCTAAATTTTCCAAAGCATAGATTGTTAAGTTAGGTATCATCGAAGCTTTTTGTGCTATGGCTTTTGGCACCACTACTTTGGCATTTTGTACTTTTGCACTTAAAAAAAGCAAGATAGAAAATAAACTAGCAGTACTTTTAATACTCCCATCTAAACCAAGTTCCCCAAAAACAAAAAAATCATCTAAATTTTCTTTTTGAAATAAAATCAAAATCGCAATAGCTAAGTCAAAATGAGAACCATTTTTAGGGATATCTGATGGACTAAGATTGATAGTGATTTTTTGTGCTGGGAAATTGAAATTTTGACTTAATAAAGTCGCCTTAACCCTTTCTGTGCTTTCTTTGATAGTAGAATTTGCAAGACCTACTATACTAAAACTTGGCAAACCTCTTGTGAAAGTTGATTCTACATCGATAATATCAAGCTCTGTAGAAAAACTTGCACATTTTAGTTTTTTCATTTGTTCTTTTTGGATTTTTTCTTAAAGTCTTTATCAAATTTTTGGCGTTTTAAAAAAGAAAGTTTTTCTATAAATAAATGCCCATCAAGATGATCAACTTCATGTTGAATAGCCACTGCTAAAAAATCATGCGCTTGTAAACTTTGTGGCTTGCCAAATCTATCTTGATAATCAAGTTGTATATTTTTATAGCGCATTACATCTTCATAAAAACCTGGTATGCTTAAACAACCTTCATTGCAAGAAATTTTTTCATCATCTAAAGGTGTTATAATAGGATTAATAATTTCTAAAAGAGTTTGTTTATCTTCTTTTTGCTTACCTTCTTCATCGCCAATATCTACAAGCAAAGCTCTAATTGGCACATCAACTTGAATAGCAGCTAAACCTACACCCTTATTAGCTATCATTGTTTCATACATATCATCTAAAAGTATATGTAAATCTTTATCAAAATTTTCTACTTTTTTTGACTCTAAAAATAATCTTGGATTAGGATAGGTAATTATTTTTCTTATCATTTTTCTTTTTCCACTATTATAAAGGGTTCTAAATTTTTTCCTGAATCTTTTAAAGCTTCAATGCATTTTTCTATTAATTCTTCACCTTTGCTATCTTGATTAACAGCACTTATAGCCACTTCAACATCTACATCTATTTCTTTATCTGCTAGGAAAAAATTTGAATTTTCTAAAGATTCTAAAATTTTATTGCATATTTCTTGTGCTTTTTCTAAATTTGTATGAGAAATCATCATAGCAAAAATATTGTTTCCGCAATGAGCAACTATATCACTTGAAGAGACATTTTTGCTAAAAATTCTACACACACTCTTTAGGAAAGCATTTTTTTCTTTCTGGGTATAAGTTTGCTCAAGAATTTCTTCTTTTACTCTAAAAAATATTAAGGAAGTATGATAATTATATTTTGCATTACTTTCAATGCTTTTTTCTAAATTTTCTAAAAAGTATTTTTTATTATAAACTCCAAATTTAGAGTCAAAATCACTTTGCTCTTCTATATGTTTATAAGTTTGTCTAACCTCATCAAAATTTTCTTTAATCTCATCTGAATACTTGTCTAAAATACTAGAAAATCTTGAAAGATCTGCTTCAAGAGCGTGAATTACGTTAGATACTGCTAAATTGCCTGTACTAATTGCAAGCTCTGAATTACGTCTTCTTAGCATATCTTTAACTGTTTCAAGATGCCTATAAATCATAGCAATGTATTGTAATAATGCCGAAGTAGAACTAAAACTTTTTTTGATTTCTTGCTCTATATTTGCACGTTTGATACCATCATCATTTTGCTCAAATTCCATAATCTCACTAACTTTTTTCTTAAAAGCCACCGGACGTTCTTCAAGCATTTTTTGAAAATAAACTCCATAATTAGTTGGTGTTGGAGGTACATTATCTTTTACAAGCTCAGTCAAAATAGACTTTGCAAATTTTTCAAATTCACCTCCACTAATTTTTTGAATTTTTGGAGCTTCTTTGGCTGGAGTTGGATCGCTACTTAAATTTAAATCAGCAAATAAATCATCATCTAACATTGCTATGTTTTTCCTTATTTAAAACTTTTTTCCAAAACCTTATCGATTAAGCCGTATTCTTTAGCCTCTAGCGCACTCATAAAAAAATCTCTATCGGTGTCTTTTTCTATTTTAGAGAGTTTTTGTTTGGTGTTTTTAGCCAAAATATCATTTAAGATTGCTTTTAATCTTAGAATTTCTTTTGCTTGAATTTCTATATCAGTTGCTTGTCCTCTTGCTCCACCTAGTGGTTGATGGATCATAATTCTTGAATTTGGCAAAGCAAATCTTTTCCCTGGAGCACCACAACTTAGCAAAAATGCACCCATTGAAGCAGCTTGACCAATACAAATAGTACTTACATCAGCTTTAATATAATTCATTGTATCATAAATACTAAATCCACTGGTTACAACCCCACCTGGTGAGTTAATATAAAGATAAATATCTTTTTGAGGATCTTCAGCCTCTAAAAACAAAAGCTGAGCTACGATAGAAGCAGCAAGATCATCATTGATCTCACCACTTAGCATGATAATTCTATCTTTTAAAAGTCTTGAATAAATATCATAACTTCTTTCGCCTCTGCTTGTTTTTTCAACCACATAAGGTATGTATGAGCTCATTATTTTTCACTTTCTTTTTCAGTTTTCTTTTTGTCATTTTTTTTGAAAATATCAGCAAAAAGTTTTTCTTCAATTAAAGACATTTTAATAGCAGGCAATGCACCTTGTTTTTTGTAATTATCTAAATGTTCTTGCGGGTTAAAACCATATCTATAAGCTTCAAAATAAATCGCTTGGATTAATTCTTGATCGCTTACTGTAACATTCCTAAGTTTTGCTAGCTCATCTATAATGAAAGTTAATTTTACGCTTTTTTGCGCATCTTCTTTAAAACTTTCTCTTTTTTCTTTGTATTTAGCCTCATCTTTAAATTCTTTTAATTCTTCTTCGCTTAAAGTTCTCAAAGAGCTTCTAAATTGCATATCTGTTTCTTGTTCTACTATATTTCTTGGTAAAACAAAGTCAAACTTAGCTACCAAAGCTTCTGCAAATTGATTTTTAAGCTCATCATTGATAAGTTTAAAGATTTTTTCATTTTTTAGTTGCTCTTTTAATTTTGCATCTAATTTTTCAACACTTGGTTCTTTTTCTTCAGGCAACAAGCTTTTTAAAAGCTCTTCATTTAACTCAGGTAATTTAAGTTCTTGAATTTCATGAATTTTTACTTTAAATACCGCATCTTTTCCTGCTAAATGTGCTGCACCATATTCTTTTGGAAAAGTTACATTAATATCTTTTTCCTCACCTGCCTTTAAACCAATCATACCTTCTTCAAATCCTGGTATGAATTGTTTTGAACCAATTTCTAAAACATAATTTTGAGCTTTTCCGCCATCAAAAGCTTTACCATCAACAAAACCTTCAAAATCAAATTTAGCAAAATCGCCTTCTTTTAAAACTCTTGCTTCTTTAATCGCTTCAGGAGTAGCAAATCTTTTTAATAATTCTTCTTTTTTTGCATCAATTTCTTTTTGAGTTACTTTTGGTGTATTATAAGTTGGAATTAGTTCTTCATATCCATCTAATTTTACTTCTGGTCTAAAAGATAATACCATTTGAGCCTCAATAGCGCCATCTTTTCTATCAAATTTTTCAAAATATGGCTCACCTACTAAATCTTTAGCCTCTTTTTGAACTTCTTTTAAAGCACCATCTACAGCATTTCTTAAAAGATCTTGCTCCGCATCTCTTGTAAGCTCTTTTTCATATCTTTTAAGTATAGCAGCAACAGGAACTTTTCCTGCTCTAAAACCATCCATTTTCATAGTTTTAGACGCTTTTTTAGCTAATTTTTCAACTTCTGCTTTAATAGCTCCTTGAGCAATTTTCACAGTAGCATTTGCATTTGCAAAATCAATTAGTTTTGCTGTAACTTCCATAATATTTTCCCTTTTTAAATAAAATTTTTTGATAATATACCAAAATTTTCCTTATCACTTTATATAAAAATAAAAATATGTTAAAATTTTAATTTTTGATGGAGAAAAAATGCAAGAAAAATTTGAACAATCAGTAAAAAATATGTTAGAAATTATCGGGGAAAATCCACAAAGAGAAGGGCTTTTAAAAACTCCTACAAGAGTTTTTAAGGCTTTTGAATTTTTAAATAGCGGTTATAAACAAGATCCAAAACAAATACTAAATGATGCCTTATTTGAAAGTTCAAACAATGAAATGGTTTTAGTAAGAGATATAGAATTTTACAGTCTTTGTGAACATCATCTTTTGCCTTTTTTTGGGCGCGTGCATGTTGCGTATATACCAGATAAAAAAGTCGTAGGACTTAGTAAAATTCCACGCCTTGTAGAAGTTTTTGCAAGACGCTTACAAATTCAAGAACAACTCACAGAGCAAATCGCAGAAGCTTTGATGGAACATGTAGGTGCAAAAGGTGTTGGAGTAGTTATTGAAGCAAGACATATGTGTGTTGAAATGCGTGGGGTACAAAAGGCAAATTCTACCACTAGCACTTCAGCATTAAGAGGTAGCTTTTTAAAAAGTGAAAAAACAAGAAAAGAATTTTTTACCTTAATTAACTCAGCAAAACAGGTTAGGTTTTAATGGGTTTAGAAAAACTTCGTAGCAAAATTGCTTCACAAAATCTTGCTAGTGTTTTTGGACAAATTACTAAAATTTCAAGTACTAGTATAGAAATAAATGGTTTAAAAACTAGCATAGGTGATATTATTAAAATAGTTTCTAGTGAAGATGAGAGCAAAGAAGCTATGGCTATGGTGGTAGAAGTAGATGAGAATTTAAGTTATTTGAGTCCTTTTGGTTTTGTGGAAGGTTTTAAAATAGGTGATCGTGCTTTTATTAACGATGCGGGTATGCAAATAGGTGTTAGTGATGAACTTTTGGGAAGAGTGGTTGATCCTTTTATGCGACCAAAAGATGGTAAAGGGCCTATTGAGGCAAGTAAATTTATGCCTATTATGCGTGCACCTATTGATGCAATGAAACGAGGTTTGATAGAAGAAGTTTTTCCAGTAGGTGTTAAAACAATAGATGCGCTTTTAACTTGTGGGGTAGGACAAAAACTTGGGATTTTTGCAGGAAGTGGGGTAGGAAAATCAACCCTTATGGGTATGATAGTAAAAAATTCCAAAGCTCCCATTAAAGTGATAGCTTTAATAGGGGAACGTGGTAGAGAAATTCCTGAGTTTATACAAAAAAATCTTGGTGGTAAACTTGATGATACTGTCATAATCGTTGCAACAAGTGATGATAGCGCGCTGATGAGAAAATACGGAGCATTTTGCGCTATGAGTGTGGCTGAGTATTTTAAAGAACAAGGCAAAGATGTGTTATTTATCATGGATAGTGTAACGCGTTTTGCTATGGCTCAAAGAGAAATAGGCCTAGCTCTAGGCGAGCCTCCTACAACAAAAGGCTATCCGCCAAGCGTTTTAAGTCTTTTACCTCAGCTTATGGAGCGCGCAGGAAAAGAAGAAGGCAAAGGAACTATAACAGCTTTTTTTACCGTGTTAGTTGATGGAGATGATATGAGTGATCCAATAGCTGATCAAAGCAGATCAATACTTGATGGCCATATAGTGCTTAGTCGCGAACTTACTGACTTTGGAATTTATCCGCCTATAAATATACAAAATTCAGCCTCAAGGGTTATGGGAGATATTATTAGTGATGAACACAAACTAGCTGCTAGAAAATTTAAGCGTTTAAATTCTTTGCTTAAAGAAAATGAAGTTTTGCTTAGAATTGGTGCTTATCAAAAAGGCACTGATAAAGAACTTGATCAAGCCATTGCTAAAAAAGACTTTATGCAACAATTTCTAAGTCAAAATCCTGAAGAAAGTTTTGAATTTGAAGATACCATTAATATGCTTAAGATGATTGATATGCAATAATTGGAATGATTCTTGCTTTTTTATGATAAAAAGTCATGAAAAAAGGATGGATCATGTCAAATGTAACGTTTTTGGATCATCAACAAAGTTTAGGTTTAAAATATACTGATATTTGTCAAAATATTTTTGAAAGAGAAATCTTTACACATATGTTTTTAGAGTGTGTAAGCTTTGTTTTACTAGAAGATAAAGCTAAGTTAAAATACTTAAAGATTATTAATTCAAAAGAAGAATTTATCGTTGAATTTAAAATTAATAATCAAAAAAAATCTTTTATTATCAATGATAAAAAAAGCTTGAATGCAGAATTTAGTGCAAAAAGAATGACTCAAGATGAGTACGAAAGAGAAGTAGCTAGAATCTATCAAATAGAAAGATATTTAAAAACACAAAGTAATCTTCAAAATTTTTCTAGCGAAATTAGCGCTACCATGAAAAATCTTTTTAAAGATATGGATGAGTTTAAAAACTATATCGATATGCTTGAAGCAAAAGAAAACACTCACAATCACTACTTATCAAAAATTTATAATATAGCTTAATATTAACCAAACTTTGCCGATAATATTACTAATCCAAACAAAAGGAGTATGTTATGGGCGAAGTTACTAACAATCAAGCAAGTTTAATGCTTAACATTGCAACTACTATGATGAAAAAAACCATAGAAGCCAATGAAAATGCAGTAATGCAAGTACTTGAAGGCGTAAATGCAAACCCTGCTCCAACTACTACTCCTAGCACTAGTTCAGGATTACTTGACATTTACGCTTAATTTTTCTCTTCGATTCAAAAATTTTGGCATAGCTTTTGCTTTTTTAAAGCTAAGCAATATTTTTGAAGAGAAGAGTTATGTTTGTAAATTCTAATGTCAATCCGTATCAGAATTTTGCAAATTATCCTTTTGCAAAGACTGGACACGCAGAAGAAAAAAAAGAAAATACTAATATTAAAAGTGATTTACTTGATATAAAAAGTTCTAATTTAGACTATAAGGTGACTTATGCAAGTGAATTTGGTTTTAGAATCAATGAGCAAGGTTTTTTTGAAAAAGATCTTAATAAAGCAGCTGCTTTGCCTCTTGATTATGATATTAATATAAAAAGCATAAGAGAAATTTCAAAACAACTTATAAAGCTTGATGAGAATTTAAACTATAACAAAATAGACTTACCAAGACTTTTAAATACTTATCATAATACATTAAAAACCATCAACCATGAATTTCAAAAAAATGATAATGGCTTTTTAAATAAAGCTCAAATTTCAGAGTTAAATCAAGGCTATAGTTATACTTATGAAGGAAAAATTTTAAAAGTTTATGAAAATGCTAAAAGTTTACAAAATGCAAAAGAAACAAATAAAAATTTAAACACCTTAATGCTTGATAATAAAATAGGCGACTTTGCGTTTAATACAAGCATTGAAAATACAGCTAGCAATCCTATTATAAAACCTTATTTAAACCGTCAAGGCGCAGTTTCTAAAAGTGGATTATTGCTTAATTATATTTATCATGATTTAAAAGAACAAAATCATCAAAAGGCTAATTTCTTTTTATCTCCTATTGAGTTAGATATGTCTTCTAATGTAAATTTTCAAAAACTCATGAGAGGTCAAATGAGCATGCAAGATTATCTAAGTGAAAGCAATAAAGAAAAAATGAGTTTTGATCTATACTTACATATTAATGGGGTAGATAAAAATAACACTTCAGAAGATAAGCTTTCAGTTTTTTTTCAACAATACATTAACTATCAACACAGTATCAATATGCAAGAATTTGCCAATTCAAGCTCTATTTATAGTCTTTATAGTGAACAAATTAGCAAAGATTTTGAAGTTTTAAAAAAAGACTTCAATCAAAATGATTCTAATATCGATCTTGAAAAGATTAATACCCAAAAAGAACTTTTAGATACTCAATTTTTAGAAAATCGCAAAAGGCAAGCAAGTATTAATAAAATTTTACACTCTTATTTAAACGCTATGGCTTAAACTTGTGCTAAAATAATAATAAAAATTTTTGCACAAGTTAAAAACTTACTTGATTTAATATTAAATTTAATATTTTAGTGTATATTAACAAAAAAGATAAAAATTATCCTAATTAAAGGAGCATAATTTGAGAGTTTATTTAGATAACAATGCAACAACACAGCTCGCACCAGAAGCTTACGAGCTTATGAAACCTTTTTTAAAAGAACATTATGGCAATCCAAATAGCCTTCATCAATGGGGTAGTACAACTCATCCTGCTTTAAAAGAAGCTATGGATAAACTTTATACAGGACTTGGAGCAAGCGATTTAGATGATATCATTATCACTTCCTGTGCTACAGAGAGTATTAATTGGGTATTAAAAGGTGTGTATTTTGATAGAATTTTAAATAGCGATAGAAATGAAGTAATTATTTCTAGTGTAGAACATCCTGCAGTAGCAGCTAGTGCTATGTTTTTGAAATCTTTAGGAGTAAAAGTCATAGAACTTGGCGTTGATCATGAGGGTGTTTCTAGTGTAAAAGATTTAAAAGAAGCTATTTCAGATAAAACTGCGCTAGTAAGCATTATGTGGGCAAATAATGAAACTGGTATGATTTTTCCTATAGAAGAAATGGCTCAAATTGCTCATGAATATGGAGCATTATTTCATACTGATGCAACTCAAGCTGTTGGAAAAATCAAGGTTAATTTTGCAAAAGCTGGGGTTGATTTTGCTTCATTTTCTGCACATAAATTTCATGGTCCAAAAGGTGTAGGTGGACTTTATATTAAAAAGGATATAGAATTAACTCCGCTTTTACATGGTGGTGAACATATGGGTGGTAGAAGAAGTGGAACTTTAAATGTACCATATATTATAGCAATGGCAGAAGCTTTAAGAATTGCAAATACTATGCTTGATTTTGAAAACTCACACATTAGAAGATTAAGAGATAAATTAGAAGATTTAATTTTAGCTATGCCTGATACAAGTGTAGTTGGAGATAGATCAAGAAGAGTTCCTAATACAATATTAGCAAGTATTAAAGGCGTAGAAGGCGAGGCTATGCTTTGGGATTTAAACAAAAATGGTATAGCAGCAAGCACCGGTTCAGCCTGTGCTAGCGAAGCACTTGAGAGTAATCCTATCATGGAAGCAATTGGCGCAGAAAATGACTTAGCACACACCGCTCTAAGACTTTCTTTATCAAGATTTAACACAGAAGATGAAATTGATTATGTAGCAGAGCAAATAAAAAAAGCAACGCAAAGACTTAGAGCAATCTCAAGTACTTATGCATATAAGCCTGAAAACATTTAAAGGATAAAAAATGGCAAAGAATAATTTAATTGGCGGATCAATTTGGGATGAGTATTCTCAAAAAGTACAAGATAGAATGAATAACCCTCAGCATATGGGTGAATTCACACAAGAAGATGCGCAAAAAGCAAATGCAAAACTTATTGTTGCAGATTTTGGAGCTGAAAGCTGTGGTGATGCGGTTAGGCTTTATTGGTTAGTGGATGAAAAAACTGATAAAATCATTGATGCTAAATTTAAAAGCTTTGGCTGTGGTACAGCAATAGCAAGTAGTGATACTATGGTTGATCTTTGTATAGGTAAAACTGTAGATGAGGCTGTAAAAATTACAAATTTAGATGTTGAATTTGCTATGAGAGATAACCCTGAAACTCCTGCGGTTCCACCGCAAAAAATGCACTGTTCGGTTATGGCTTATGATGTTATCAAACAAGCTGCAGCGCATTATAAAGGTGTTAATCCTGAAGACTTTGAAGATCAAATCATAGTTTGTGAATGTGCTAGAGTAAGCCTTGGAACCATCAAAGAAGTAATTAAACTAAATGATTTACATACAGTAGAAGAAATCACGCAATTTACTAAAGCAGGAGCTTTTTGTAAATCTTGTGTTAAGCCTGGAGGACATGAGAAAAAAGATTATTACCTTGTAGATATTTTAGCTGAAACTAGAGCTGAAATGGAAAGAGAAAAGCTAAAAGATCAAAGCAAAACCGATATTGCTTTTGATGATATGACCATGGTTAAACAACTAAAAGCAGTAGAGGCTGTTTTAGATAGCGATGTGCGTCCTATGCTACATGGAGATGGTGGGGATTTAGAAGTAATTGATATTCAAAAAAGTGACAATAAAAATATAGATATTTACATACGTTATCTTGGAGCATGTAGTGGCTGTTCAAGCGGGAGCGGTGCAACCTTGTATGCTATAGAAAATATTTTACAAGAAGAACTTAGCCCAAATATACGCGTTATACCTGTTTAAGCAGTTTTTCTGCTTAAACTTTAAATTTCAAGCCTTTTTATGTTAAAATAACGCATTAATTAAAAATTTAAAAAGGCTATTTATATGCAAAGACTTCAAACCTTTGTTAAAAGCGAAACTTTTCCGGGTGTTTTGCTAATATTTTTTACCGTACTTGCATTAATTTTACAAAACAGCTCTTTAACGGATCAATATACCAATTTTTTAAATATTCCTTTTGGGTTTCAAGCAGGAAGTTTAGAAATTTTTAAACCTTTGCTTTTATGGATTAATGATGGACTTATTGCGATTTTTTTCTTTGCAATAGGGCTTGAATTAAAATATGAAGTAACAAGAGGACAGCTAAATAGTATAAAAGCTATGTCTTTACCTGTATTTGCTGCACTTGGTGGTATGATAGTACCTGCATTGATTTTTGCGTTTTTTAACTATAAAGATGCTTTTGCTTTACAAGGTTGGGCTATACCAACAGCGACTGATGTGGCTTTTGCAGTAGGAATTTTAATGCTTTTAGGCAAAAGAGTACCTACTTCTTTAAAATTATTCTTACTTTCTTTAGCTATTTTTGATGATTTGGGTGCGATTATTGTGATTGCTTTATTTTACACAAGCGAGCTTTCAGTATTTGCTATGATCGCTGCTTTGGTATGTATATTAGCACTTTATTTGCTAAATCATTTTCATGTTACTAAAAAATCCTTTTATATCATTATAGCTATAGTATTTTGGATAAGCATGTTAAAAAGTGGAGTGCATGCAACTTTAGCGGGTGTGATTACTGCTTTATTTATACCACTTCAAACAAAAAGTGGTGAATCTTTTTTAAAAGAAATCGAACATGATTTAGCACCTTGGGTAAGTTATTTTATTTTACCTATTTTTGCCTTTGCAAATGCAGGTGTTGATTTAAAAGATATGGATCCAAGTTTTATGTTTTCTTCTGTTAGCTTAGGTATTATTTTAGGTTTATTTTTAGGAAAACAAATAGGTGTCTTTTTATTTTCATATATTAGTATAAAACTAGGTTTAGCAAAACTTCCGCAAAATGTTAATTTCAAACAGCTCTATGGGGTTTGCATACTCACAGGTATAGGTTTTACCATGAGCTTTTTTATAGATGGCTTAGCTTATCAAAATAGTGATATTTTTGCATATTCAGATAAGCTTGCTATTTTAATAGCCTCTTTGTTAAGTGCTGTGATTGGCTATGTTTATTTAAAACTCATTTATAGTTTCAAAAAATGAAATTTAAAAACCTCCAAAGCTTTTTATCTCTTGAAATTTTAGGAGGATTGTTGCTTTTAATAGCAACAATCTTTGCCTTGCTACTCAAAAATAGCCCTTATGGACAACACTATATGAATTTTTTAAGTGTAGAAATGGGTGTAAAAGTGGGTGTTTGGGAACTTTTTAAACCTTCTTTGTTATGGATTAATGATGGACTGATTGCAATTTTTTTCTTTGCAATAGGACTTGAATTAAAAAAAGAATTTGTTCAAGGAGAATTTAAAACTCTTAGCAATATTACTCTACCCTTAATAGCTGCTATAGGTGGTATAGTGGTACCTGCTTTGATATTTTGTGCTATTAATTTTAATGATACTTATGTTTTAAAAGGTTGGGCCATACCTACTGCAACTGATACTGCATTTGCTCTAGTTATACTTGCAATGCTAAAACAACGCATACCAAGTTCTTTAAAAATATTCTTAGTATCTTTAGCGATTTTTGATGATGTAGGAGCTATTTTAATCATTGCTATTTTTTATACAGGAGAGCTTTCTACTTTAGCTTTTTTTGTTGCCTTTTGCTGTATTGTAGGTTTGTTTTTACTTAATCGTTTGGGCAATGAAAGAAAATCATTTTATTATATACTTGGAGCATTACTTTGGCTTAGTGTATTAAAAAGTGGAGTACATGCAACTTTAGCAGGTATCATCACGGCTTTATTTATTCCTGTGCATACAAAAAACAACCATGGCCTATTAGAAGAAATTGAGCATGGTTTAAAATTTTGGATAGCTTTTATAATACTGCCACTTTTTGCTTTTGCTAACGCAGGGGTTGATCTTTCAAAAATTGAAGCACATATGCTATTTAGTGGTGTAAGTGTAGGGATTTTCTTAGGCTTATTTGCTGGAAAACAACTCGGTGTATTTGGCTTTGCTTATATGGCAATTAAATTTAAACTTGCAAAACTGCCAAAAGATGCTAATTTTAAACAACTCTATGGAGTTTGCATACTCACAGGTATAGGTTTTACTATGAGCTTTTTTATAGACGCCCTTGCCTATGAAGCAAGTGATATATTCAATTTTGTAGATAATTTTGCTATTTTACTAGCTTCCTTAGCTTCAGGTGTATTTGGCTATTTTTATCTACGTTTTGTAAAATAATTAAGCTTTTTTTAAATTAAATAAGATATAATTTCATTTCTTAATTTAATGTTTTGGCCCATTCGTCTAGCGGTTAGGACATCGCCCTTTCACGGCGGTAACACGAGTTCGAGTCTCGTATGGGTCACCACTTTTTAACTTCTAGATACAAAAATTGATTATAAATTCTGACATTCCATAAGGAGATTTCATTTGTGCATATAATAAATATATCAGACAAAAAAGATCTGTCAACAAAAGCTTCCAAATGGTTTTCTGAAAAATGGGGTATAGATGAAAAAATTTATTTTGAAAGCATAGAAAGTAGCTTTAACAGTCAAACTATTCCTCAATGGTATTTAGTTTTAGATAAAAACTCTATTATAGCTGGAGCTGGAATTATACAAAACGATTTTCACAACAGAAAAGATTTGGAGCCAAATTTATGTGCTTTATATGTTGAAGAAAATTACAGAGGAAACAAATTAACTAATCAATTATTAAAATTTATAAAAAATGATTTGAAAACAAAAAATATAAATAAATTTTACCTACTGACAGAACTTGTAGGATTTTATGAAAAATATGGTGGAATTTTTATTGAAAATATTATGGATAATGAAGCTTGTTCTTTAAGAGTTTATAAGATAGAATTTTAGCTTTCTTTATTTTCTCCATCCTTAAAAGAAAATATAGGTAAACTTAAACCATAATATATAGCCAAAAGTCTTGCTATGGTTCCTACAATCAATGAAGCAAGAATTACCCATAACTCATCTACGCCCAAAATATACAATATATAATACAAAGCACCTGTTAATATAGCAACACCCGCGTAAATTTCTTTTTGAAATACAAGTGGTATCCTAGCACACAATATATCTCTTAAAATCCCACCAAACACACCAGTAATCACAGCTGAACTCACAGCCACTATAAAACCATACCCCATTTGTATTGCAATTTGTGCGCCTAAAACACTAAAAACAACCAAACCTATAGCATCTAAAATCAAAAAAAGTTTTTCAAGTCTTATAACATATTTAGCAATTTTTGTTGTAATCATAGCTGCAACACAAATTAAAATCACATACTCAGGAGTTTTAATCCAAGTTAGTGGATGATGATCAAGCAAAATATCTCTAATCGAACCTCCGCCAATAGCTGTTACCAAAGCTATAAATATCACTCCAAAAAGATCCATTTTATGCCTTCCTGCAGCAATAGCTCCTGTCATTGCATCAACAGTAATTCCGATAATATAAAGTATAGTTAAAAGCATAATAAGTTTTAAAAAACCCTTGTTAAAACAAGGGTTAATTTTTACTTACGATATCAATGATATTTTGAGCTACTTTTTTAGCAATAGGCTCAACAAATTCAGCAGGAGAAGTAAATCCTACACAAGAGCAATTAATCTCACCTAAAACATACTTATCTTTACCATTCTCATCTGTATCTAAGATAAAATCAGCAGTCCAAATCAAAGGAATATCATAATTTCCAAGTTTTGAACGAATTTCAGGTAGGGTTGCTAAAAACCAATCAACCAATCCTTGCCAATCTTTTGGCTCATCATATCTATATTTTGCACCTGAAAAAAGTGTAGCAGAGAATGCATCAGCACCTTCTGCAGGCTTTTTATGCACTACATAAATTGGAGTATGATAAAGCATTAAAATTCTAATTTCACCTTCTTTAATACGCGGTAAGAAAGTCATATCTACAAGCATACCATTATCACCTATAATGTATTGCTCACAAAAGTCCATAAACTCACCAAGTTCTCTTTCTTCTGTATGATTATCTTTTGCTTCTGTGCATTTGATTTTTGCATTTAATGGCACGCTCACAGCTCCTGCTGGTAGCTCATCTATCAATCTCACACGCCAAATTCCCTCACCTGTTGAGCCACGATTTTGTTTTAAAACCCTCTCACCCTTTGCTAAAGTTTTTGGGAAACTTTCTTTAAAAGTTTTAATATCATAATACGCATAAGTATCTTCAGGTACTAAAGCTGTTTTATTAAGCTTAGTAAGTGCATCTTTAGCGCCATATCCTATCATCGCATCAGGATGAGGCATACCTATAACTCCATTTGCACAAAGTTTTCTGAGCATATCAAAATACTCGTTTTCTTCTTTTAAATTTCCTGGGTTGATTCTAGAAACATAAGCATCAGCATTGTTTTTTACATATTCATAAATTTCATCTTTTTTCTCTACTTCAAAAAAGATAACCTCAGCATTCCAACCTTGTTCTTTTAAGGCATTTACCATAGGCATAGTATCTTTTCTATGACCATCTTCACCTTTATCGCTACCACCTCTAACTTCAAAAAACACAATATTTTTTTTCATATTTCTCCCTTTTTAAAGATATTTTATCATCATATCTAAATAAGTATTAAATTTTTATTTATTTTTTACATAAACTCGTTGTAAATTTTGCAAATTTGAGCTTGCATTTAAAAGCAAAGCATCAGCCATGCAAATTGCCACCATAGCATTTACCACAACACTACCTCTTATACCTACACAAGGATCATGCCTGCCTTTTAACTCGTGTATAATATTTTCTCCTTGAATATTTTGTGTTTGTTGGGGTAAAAATATAGAAGGGGTTGGTTTAAAATATGTTTTTATATCAATAAAATCCCCATTAGAAATTCCACCTAATACTCCACCACTATGATTACTTAAAAATACCTCATCTTTTAACTCATCATTATTTTGACTTCCATACATATAACTACTTTGAATACCGCTTCCTATTTCTATAGCTTTAACCGCATTTACCCCCATAATTGCATGAGCAAGTTTAGAATCAAGCTTATCATACAAAGGCTCACCTAAGCCTTTAATAGGATTTTTTACTCTAGTAAACACTCTAGCACCTATACTATTTTTAGCCTTTTTAGCCTTTAAAATTTCATCTTTGAAGTTTTGCTCTAAATTTTTATCTAAAGCATAAACTTCACTATTTTTAGCATAATCAAAATCAAACTCATCATTACTAAGTTTGCTATCAATGCTTCCTACTCCAAAAACTCCGCTCATTATTTCTATATCAAATTCTTTTAAAAGCATTTGTGCCACAGTTCCTGCTGCTACTCTTACTACACTTTCTCTAGCACTAGCTCTTCCACCACCTCTATAATCTCTAATGCCATATTTGTGATAATAAGTAAAATCAGCATGTGCGGGACGAAACACATCTTTTTCATAATCTTTCGAGCGTGTATTTTCATTATACACCAAAACACTTATAGGAGTTCCTGTCGTATAACCCTCAAAAACCCCACTTAAAACTTGAGCCTTATCTTCTTCTTTTCTAGGGGTGCTAAATTTATTTTGACCTGGCTTTCTTTTATCTAGCATTTCTTGTAAAAAATCAAAATCAAATTTCACCCCTGCTGGCATACCATCTATCACACAACCTATAGCTTGACCATGAGATTCACCAAAGCTTGTAAATTTAAATCTTATTCCAAAGCTATTCATAGTTTTCCTAATTTCTCAAGTGCAATTTTAGCACATTGTTGTTGGGCTTCTTTTTTACTACCTGCTGTAGATCTTGCTACTTCTATACCTTGAATTTTCACTGCAATTTCAAATTGCTTTTTATGATCAGGTCCAAAAGCCTTTACTACGATATACTCAGGCGTGCCTGCCATATTTGCTTGTGTAATTTCTTGAAGTCTTGTTTTATAGTCTTTAAACAAACTTTGTGTGTCAATATGCGGATAAACTTCGTTAAGTAAATTTAATGCTATATTTTTGGTTTTTTCAAAACCTATTTCTAAATACAAAGCTCCCATTAGCGCCTCAAAAGCATCAGAAAGTATGGAAGGTTTATTGCGTCCATCGTTATTTTCTTCTGCAATAGACATAAAAATACATACTCCAAGATCAAGTTTTTGCGCTAAAGTTGCAAAAGATTTTTCATTTACCAAAGCTGCTCTAAGTTTAGAAAGATTTCCTTCTGAGTCTTTTTGAAATTTAAAAAACAAAAACTCCCCTACTACTAAATCCATTACAGCATCACCCAAAAACTCTAATCTTTCATTATTATAAGGCTTTTTGTAACTTTTATGCGTTAAAGCTTCGATGAGCAATTGCTCATTTTTAAAATGATAATTTAGTCTTTCTTGGAGTTTTTTAAGCATTTATTGACCTTTCTTCTTGGAGCTTTAAGGCTGCATTTCTTGCTAGCTCATCGCAACGTTCATTTAATTCATGGCCATTGTGTGCTTTGATCCAAAAAGCAGTTATTTTATGATCTTTAGCCACACTTAAATACTCTTTCCAAAGATCAATATTTTTTTTACCTTTAAAATCTTTTTTTATCCAGCCCTCAAGCCATTCATTAATACTTTGTACCATTAAATTTGAATCTGTATATAATTTTACCTCACATGGTTCTTTTAAAGCTTTTAAAGCCTCTATAATAGCCATTAACTCCATACGATTATTTGTTGTATTCTCACACGCCCCACTTTGTTCTTTTTGATGATTTTTATAAGTTAAAACATATGCCCACCCTCCAAAGCCAGGGTTGTTTAAACAAGAACCATCAGTATAAATTTCAATATTTTTCAAGCTTTTACCTCATAATAAATCTCACATTTTCCAAATTCATAACAAAATGGACAATGATAAAAAAACAAAGGACTTTGATTTTTACAATTATTACACACATAAGTAAAGCTAAGATTTGCACTTAACTCATTATCGTTTAAAATTTTTAAAATTTTTAGTTTGTGATTTTTGATAGGAATAGCTTTTGTGCTTAAATTTTTTGCATAAAAAAACTCATGATATTTTTCATCTTCAAGATTAAGCGGACTTTTGCATTCATTAAGTAAATCAATGACATTTTCAAATTGAGGCATTTGAGTAAGTTTATCTTTATAATGCAAAAAGCAAAGTCTTAAAATATACTCATTATCCTTGCTCAAAGCTAGAATTTCTTTTAGTTTTTGCTCTTGCTCTTTAGAACTTGCTTGAATTTTCAAAGCCTTTATCAAAGCTTTTTCTGCATATATATTTTCTCCTAGCTCAAACAAACACTCTAAAACATCTAAAACCTTATCATAATCTTTGAGTTTTAAATAAACAATTTTTAAAAGTTTTAAGCTTTCTTTATTGCGTGCTTTGATCTTTAAAGCATTTAATAAAGCTTCCACGCTACGCTCTAAAAACCCTGCTTTTAAATAAACTTGTGCTAGTGAAAAAAAGATAAATTCTTTTTGGCTTGCTTCATTTGCTTTTTGCAAAGCTATGAGATAAATCCCCACAGCTTTTTCAAATTCACCGCTTTTAGTAAAAATTTGAGCTAAGAAATTTAAATTTTCTATACTTAAATTAGCATTTTTTAAAATTTGTTGGTGTGTAGAATTAATTTCAAATTTTTTTACAAAACGATCAAGTTTGCTTTTTTGGTCTTTACTTGCAAAAATACGCCATATATAATGTGAGCTAGCTATGATAAAAACCAAAGCAGTTAAAACAATAAGACCAAATAAAGGATCGCGGTATTCTACAAAGAAAAAATCCATAACCTTACAACTTAATTTTCAAATTTATAACAATTATAGCTAAATGCTTATATAATTTTCTTTAAGGTTTAAAGATGATAGAACAAGCAAGTATAGAACAACTTTTACAAAAAACAGATATTGTTGATATCATAGCTCATTATGTTGAAGTAAAAAAACAAGGCTCAAGCTATGTTTGCGTTTGTCCTTTTCATGATGATAAAAATCCTAGTATGCATATTAATTCTATTAAAGGATTTTATCATTGTTTTGCATGCAAGGCTGGGGGTAATGTTTTTAAATTTGTAATGGATTATGAGAAATTAAACTTTGTTGAAGCAGTAGAAAAAGTTGCTTCATGGAGTAATTTTTCACTTACTTACACCTCACAAAAACAAGATAATAAAAAATCCATCATTCATATCTTGCCTACTCTTAATGCTTTTTATAAACAAAACCTAGCTAAAAACAAAGAAGCCTTAGCTTATCTTTATAAAAGAGGCTTAAATGATGAGGATATTAGAACCTTTGAACTAGGCTTTGCGCCAAGTTCCAATGAAACACTAAGACTTTTACAAAATGAGCAAATCACTCAAGAAGAAGCTTTAGAGGTAGGTGCGATAAAACAAAATGAAAATGGCGCTTATGCAAGTTTTATCAACCGCATTACTTTTAGCATTTATGATCATAAAAATTTACTCATAGGCTTTGGTGGTAGAACTTTAGATGAAAACAATATGGCAAAATACGTTAATTCTCCCCAAAGCAAACTTTTTGATAAATCACGCGTTTTTTACGCACTCAATTTAGCAAAAGATACCATTTATAAACAAAAAGAAATGATAATTTGCGAGGGCTATATGGACGCTATAGCCTTTCATAAAGCAGGATTTAAAAATGCTGTAGCGGTTTTAGGAACAGCTTTGGGTGAAAATCACATACCTTTGATAAAAAGATTAGAGGCAAGAGTGATTTTGTGTTTTGATAATGATAATGCAGGGCTTAATGCTGCTGTGCGTTCAGCACATTTGCTAAGTTTAGCAAAAATTGATGGAAAAGTAGTCTTAATAGAAGGCGGGAAAGATCCAGCTGAACTTGTAGCAAGCCATCAAGAAAAATTACTTTTTAATATTTTAGAAAAAGGCATAGAGCTTGGAGAATTTTATATAAGAAGTTTGATTGCAAGTTGTGATTTAAGCTCAGCACTTAGTAAACAAAAGGCTTTAGAAGAGGTACAAAAATACACTTTTAATCTTGAGCCTTTAGTAGCAAATTCTTACACTACCTTAGTAGCAAATCTTTTGGGTGTAAATATTAATGATATAAAACTTTCTAAAAATACAAGAAAAATAAGCTTTACTAATCCCATCAAACAAAGTAAAATCAATAATATAAGCGAATTAGAGCTTTTGAAATTTTTATATGAAAATAATGAAATTATAGGGCTTTTTAAACTTTTAAGCGCAAAAGAATATTTTTTACACCAAGATATCACTAAAGCTATTTTAGAACAAAAAAACTTTGAAGATCCTAGCATAAGAGAGCTTTATGAATTTGAAAATATCAAAAACTTAAGCAATTTAGAAGAATTTTTATATGCTATTTGCAAGATCAACCTTGCATATTTTAATAAATTAAAAAGTTTAAATTTAAAACAAGCCTTTAAAAAACAAATTTATAATTTACTCAATCAAAATTTAGAAAAAATCAAAAAAAGCTATCAAAACGATGAAGTTTTTTTTAATCACTTGATAGAAGTTTTAAAAAGCGTGCATTTTTTAGATGATGAGGAAAGCTTGGAATTATTTTTAAATAGACTACAAAAAAATATCAAAGATAAAAAAGCAATTCATTATAACTTCGAAGAAGAAGTTTTTTAAATAAAAACTTGCACAAAAATTAAAAAATATTCACTACAATATGCCAAAAATTTCGAAAGGAAAAAATGAAAGCATTAGCACTTTTTAGTGGCGGGCTTGATTCTATGCTTGCTATAAAACTCATAAGCTCTCAAGGCATAGAAGTAAAAGCTTTAAATATCAATATAGGCTTTGGTGGCACAAGTGATAAAAGCGAACTCATGGCAAAACGTGCTGCTATGGCAGGAGCTAGTTTTGAGATGATAGATGTAAGAAATGCTTATTTGCAAGAAGTTTTATTTAATCCTCAATATGGATATGGAAAACATTTTAACCCTTGTATAGATTGTCATGCTTTTATGTTTAAAACTGCTCTTTCTATGTTAAAAGATGAAAACGCAAGCTTTATCATCACAGGAGAAGTGGTTGGCCAACGCCCAATGAGCCAAAGAAATGATGCTATGGCAAAGGTTAAAAAACTAGCACTTGATGAAGAAGATTTAATCTTGCGTCCAATGTGTGCTAAAAATTTACCTCTAACCAAACCTGAGCGTGAGGGTTGGGTTGATAGAGAAAAGCTAGAAAGCATAAGTGGAAGAAGCAGAAAAAGACAACTAGAACTAGCTGCCAAATTTGGTTTTGAAGATTTTGAAAGTCCAGGTGGTGGATGTTTGCTCACACTTGAGAGTTTTTCAAATAAAATCAAAGATTTTATTAAATTTGATAAAAATATGCAAGTTAATGATGCGCAACTTTTAAAATACGGACGCCACTTAAGACTTCCAAATGGCTCTAAAATGATAGTAGGTAGAAATGAGTTAGAAAATCAATTTTTAAAAGAATTAAAAACTCAAAAGTATGAAGAATTAAAACTTTTTGATTTAATAGGTGCTTATTCTTTAGTAGATGAAAACATCAATCCGCAAGATCTTGAACTTGCTCTAAGCATAGCGCTAACTTATGCTAAAACTCAAAATAATACAAAATACAAAATAGGCTTTAAAGATAAAATTTTCCAAAGTATGGCTTTTGAAGATAAAAATAAAATTCAAGAATATTTTATAAATTAAACTACCCTTTAAAGGGTAGTTTTTTAGAATTTCTTTCTTCTAACCTCTGCTACAATATCAGCTGACATAGAATCAACTTCATTTGCTACAGAATTTGTTGCGTGCGCAATTTGTGAATTTTCTTTAGTTAAACCATCTATTACTGAAACAGATTGATTAATTTGTGAAATTCCTAAAGCTTGCTCTTTAATACTCTCACCCATTTCATTAATAGATTGAACTAAGATATTAGTATTAGCTTCAATCTCACCTAAAGACTTTTGAGTTCTTTCAGCTAGATTTCTAACTTCATCCGCAACAACAGCAAAGCCTCTACCATGTTCTCCTGCACGAGCTGCTTCAATAGCTGCATTTAATGCAAGCAAATTAATTTGATCAGCAATATCTCTAATAACATCAGTTACATCTTTGATATCGCTACTTTGTTTAATAACCTCTTCAGTTCTTGCTGCTACTGCATTCATAGAAGCACTCATTTCCTCAACCGCAGCGGCACTTTCTTGTAAAGAATCAGCTTGTTTTTGCGCACCATCATTAAGTTTTAATACACTTTCTTTTAAAGCATCAGCTTTAGTTTGAAGCATTTCTCCTTGACTTAGCGAAGCTTGAAGCATTTTTCTAATCTCTGCACCTACTGCATTAAGTGATTTTTCTATCTCTCCTTCTGCATTGTCAAGTTTATCTGAGAAATCAAGATTTTGAAAACTAGCAAAAACTCTTTCTATTTCATTTAAATCTTTACCTATTTTCATTTGCATATCATCAAGCATTTTATTTAATACTTCTTTTAACTCTACAAGTTTTGGATTTACAGGATTTGCATTTATTCTTTGAGTAAAATGTCCTTTTTCTATGTCGCAAGAAACTTCTAGAATATTTTGCACTGTTATTTCATCTTTTTCTAAGCACGTATGAATATATTGAACATTATCATTAATCATTAATGCCATTTTTCCAAGCTCATCATTATATCTAGGTGTTAAAACTTCAACAGATGCTACTTCGTGATTTAAATATTTAAAAAATTTCATCAAATGGTTTTGCAATCTTTGTATTCGTATTGAGACAATTCTTTTTACCGAAGTACTAATAACAATCACAATGAAAACTACCGCAATAACCGAGCTAATTAGGATAATATTTCTAAGTTCTGTAATAGGTGCATAGACAGTTTCATTTGGCACAATAGCTAACATTGCCCAGTGAATTCCTGTATTTGGCCATATTTCAAACACCCTTATAGCCCCATGATATTCGCTACCATCATCTGCTATATAATTAATTGGACCAGCATAGGCTGTTTTTTGTAAATCCACTATAAAAGCTGCATTTTTATTCACATCAGAAATTTTTTTCGTAACAAATTCCGCATTTGGATGTGTAGCTATAACACCATTACTTGCTATTAAAATTCTTCTTGCACCTTGATAAATCGATCTTGAAGAATCATTCAAAAATGTAGCAATAGGCTTAAGATCAAAAAGCATACCGACAACACCTATTGCCTTGCCTTTTTTATCTGTTATAGGTGCAGCTACGTTAAGCCCTAAAAACTTGTTTCCATGAATGTTATACCATCTTGGTTCACCAAAATATAACTTATTTCCATTCATTAAATTTTTAACGGCCCTAGTTTTTGCAATCTCTTCACTTGCTGCTAAAGTTTGCATTCCTCCAGCATTGTTTATATCCGAATCTCTCATCAAAACCATAAATTCGTTATTATTGGTAAAATATTTTTCTTCAACATCCAAATTCTTATACATTGTTCCATCTTGCAAATAGTAATACCCATAAGCTATGTCACGATTTGCATCAACAGCTTCTCCAAGAATATTTTCTATTCTTTTTGGATTTATAGCACCTTCTGAAATAAGGTTATTTAAAGTTCTTTGCGTACCAATGGTACTAACAAACAAAGATTTAATAGATGCCTCAGCTTGATTTCCATAACGATGCACAGAAGCTGTGAGTGTATTTTCTATTTGTGTATTTAAAATAGTAGTAGACCTGTTAATAATAAGCACAGATAAAATACTCAAAATCAAAACAACCGTGATAATAGCTATAGCAACAATTTTTGCACCAAGACTCCAATTACGCATTTTTTCTCCTTGAGCGTGTGGTAAAAATTTTTTGTTATTATAAATCTTTTTTATTAAAAAAGTATAAAAATTGTTTTATTTTTATTTATTTTTATAATAATCATAATTACTTTTACTTTTTTACACAAAAGCCTATAAAATGGGGGAGGGTATATATGTTTTTTAACTAATAATTTTTATTATTTATATTTAAAATATATTAAAATTTATAAAATCATTTACACCATTTTCACTAATAATATTAAGAGTATATTTACCCTTTTTTAAATCTAAAGATAAAAACTCTTCTTTTCCTTCAAAAATCAATTCTTGATTTAAATACCAAAAAAGTTTTTCTTTTTTAGGATTTATAAGCTTAATTAACAATTTTTGCTTATTTTTTAAATCTTTTGGCAAAATGATATTAAGATTATTTAGCGGATATATGATTTTTAAATTTTGGCTAGAGCTTTGTAAATTTTGCTTTTCTTTAGCAAAAAAAGCTTGTGCATTAGAAGGTAAATTTAAAATAATCTTTTTCTTTGCATAAAGGAAATTTTCATCTAAAGAATCAACTTCTTTGTTTTTATACATAAAAACTTCTTTTAAAAATGGTGAAGTCCTTAAAACATTTGCACTTTGTGGGTAAAGCACTTCTTTAAAGTCAAATTTATAATCATATCTATATCCTGTTTGATTTTCAATTTTGATAGTAACTAAATCATTAGGCTTTTCAAATTCTAAATTAACCCCATCAAGTAAGGCTAAAAGCTCAAAAAATAACTCTCCTGCTATATTTACACCATATAAATTTGCATTTGCTTCGCCATTAAAATTTCCAACCCATACTCCTAAAGTGTATTTAGGAGAAGTTCCTATAGCCCAGGCATCTTTTCTCCCATAACTTGTGCCTGTTTTCCAAGAAATGATGGTATTAAAATCATATTGTCTTAAACCTGCTCGATCTAAATCCTTTAAGGTTTGTAAGGTTAAAAAGCTTGCTCCATCACTAATAAGCTTTTTATCTTCTTTAGTAAATGCATTTTCTTCATATAAAAGTTCTTTAAAATTTCCATAATTTCCAAGCCCTAGATAAATTTTTACCATATCTTCTAAACTCAATTCTTTTGTGCCTAAAATCAAAGAAAGTCCGTATTTTTTAAAATTTTCATCTTCAAAATCTAAAATATCTTTGAGTTTATAAAAAAACTTCTCATACCCATATTCTGCAAGTAAGCTTACAAAAGGAATGTTAAGTGATTTTTGTAAAGATTCTTTTGCGCTAATAAGGCCATGATATTTTTTATTTGCATTTTGCGGGGCAAAGTTAGAAAAAAATGTAGGTACATCAAGCATTAAAGATTCAGGCGCTATAAGCCCCTCATCTATAGCAAAAGCAAAAAGTAAAGGTTTTAAGGTTGAACCTACACTACGCTTTGCAATAACCCCATCAACTTGACCAAAACTTGCAAAATCATAAAAATCATTAGAGCCTACATAAGCTAAAACTTTATTTGTTTTGGTATCTGCTAATAATATAGCTAAATTTTTTATACCCTTTTGCTCTAATTTATAAGAATATTCCTTAGCTTTTTCTTCAAATTTGATTTGAATTTTTTTATCTATACTAGAAATGATTTTTTCTTTATCCGCTAAAAGCTTACGTGCTAAATGTGGAGCTAAGTTTTTTCTTGCTTTAAAACTAGGAAGTTTTTCAGCCTTTGCAAGAGTTAAGATATCTTTAGAAAAATATCCCTTTTCAAAAAGCCTATCAAGTAAAACATTGCGTTTTTTTAAAAGCTTATCTTTGTTTTTTTCAAGATTAATCAAACCTGGATTATTAGGAAGCACTGCAAGCAAAGCTGCTTCACTCCAAGTAAGATCTTTTAAATCTTTTTCAAAATAAAACAAACCCGCACTTGCAACACCTACTAAATTTCCCCCATAAGGAGCATTGTTTAAATAAAGCTTTAGAATTTCATCTTTTTCGTAAGCACTTTCTAAAGCAAAAGCTTTGATAATTTCGTTAAATTTATTAAAATATGTGCGTTTATTTTGCTCTAGAAGTTTGATTGTTTGCATAGAAATCGTGCTTGCACCACTTCTTTTACTTGAAAAAAGATTATTTTTAAGAGCTCTTATAAGCGCTAAAAAATCTACTCCATAATGAGAATAAAAATTTTTATCTTCATACAAAATAACTGCACTTTTTAATTTTTGTGGTATAAACTCACTCTCTAAATGCCATTGTTCATTAGCATCTAAAAATACACTAAGAATTTCTTTATTTTTATCAAGCAAAACCTTGCTATAAGTGCCTTTAAATAAATCCTTGCTATCAAAACTAAAATAAACTAAGCCTATGTAAAAACATAGGCTTAAAAAGCATATTGCAAGGCTTATTTTGATTTTCACTGCACTACTTTGACTCTTTTACTCTCACTTAAAGCTTTATAAGCATTATCATACATTGCTTCAGCATAAGCTCCACTCAAAGTATAAACACCTGGAGTAACAGCACTTAATTTCACAAAAAATTCTCTTGACTCATCAAAATATAAAGGAAAGAAATACATAATCTTATCATCTCTTATATCCACAAAATCATAATAAGAATTTTTCACAAAATCAGGAACTTCATCATCTAAAAGATCATGCACTATCTCCCATCCGCTTGGTAAAATTTGAGTTAAAGCTATATTAGAAGTGCCTGGATAATTTTTATTTGATATTTTTAATTTCATATAAAAAATTTGAGAACTTTTTATAGCACTTTCATCTATTTCATTTCCGTTTTCATCATAAAAACTTCTTTCTATATACATACGCTGTGCAAAAGGCTCGACAATACCTTTTTTAATACCCTCTACTCCAAAATGCACATAAGTATCTTCTTTAGCTTCTATCAAAGCGCTACCTTGATTAAACTCAAATTTAGAAAAACTTGTATTGAGTTTTTTACTCTCACCGTTAATTTTTACTCTTGCATTGATAGTTTTAGAGCTTTCATCGCTAAAGCTATTTGCCAAAGCATATAAAGCATAGCCTGTGCTTTGAGTGCTAAGCCAAGCTTGGCTTTCTAAAGTTTTTTTAATATCATCTAATAATTCATCATTATCTTTACTATAGATTATTTTATACGCATTTGCAATAATAGCTTCATCTCTTAGAAAAGATCCATAAGTATGAGTATAATTAGCTTTTTCATCAGGCTTTGTGCTTAAATTTTTAGCTATATTTAAAGCCACCTCATCAAAACCCGCTAATTTATAAGCTGCGCTAAGTTGCCAAAGACTTACATTATTTAGGCTTTGCAAATAAGCACTATCTTCATAAATAGCATTCATTATGCTTAAATTTGGCTCTTTGGCTAAAGCTAAAAGATATAAAGAATTTATTCTAATTTCTTTATTTGTTTGAGCTTTTAAAACATAGCGTTTTTGATAATCAAGCCATGCTTTAAACATTCCCTCACTCACATAATAACCTCTTTCTTTGGCTAAAATCATAAACATACCCGCATAATTACTTCCCCAAGCATCAGAATCTTTAAGTCCTTGCCAATAAGCAAAACCACCATTAGCAGTTTGGAAATTTGCATATTTACTTAACAATGCATTGATATTGTTAATATTTTTTTGTTCATTTGTTCCTTGATCAAGTTTTTGTAAAAAGAGTTGTGGTAAAACTGCTGAAGTACTTTGCTCTATACATCCATAAGGATAATTTTGCAAGTATTTTAATCTATGATTTATATTTAAAATAGGCTTAGAACTCACACTTAAAAACGCCACTGGATTAATATAATCTTGTGTGATTTTAAACTCCATAGAAGTATTTGCAGGAATTTTAAAAGATTTACCCTCATAAGTAATGGTATTTAATGCTTTTATATCAATTTGCGTATTTTGAGTATAGGTGTAATCTTTTGTATTTAAACTTAACTCTATTTCTTCTACTCCAAGCTTGTTTGAATTTACTTTTGCGTTAATATAAATATCTTTTGTTTTTTCATTACCAAAGTCAATTAAAATTTCATCTTTTTCAAAATTTATGAGTGAATTTTTTGTTTTTAGTTTAAGTTTTGCATTTTTTACATCATCATCTACTTTAAATACCTGCACCAAAAGCTTAAACTCATCATCAAGTCTTAAAGCTCTTGGCAAAGTTTCAAGCATTACAGCAGGTGCGCTAACTTGGATATCTTTAGAAGCACTGCCAAAACCTGCTAAGTTGTTTGCCACTACCATAACCCTAACCGAACCTAAATATGATGGCATATTAAATTTTAATTTTGCATAACCATTTTCATCACTTTGCACTGGCTCTTGAAACAACACAACCGGTTTAAAGCGTCTTGCTTTTTCATCATTTTTACTTTTATTTGCTCTACTTTCTAAGAAAACATCACCACCCGTAGTTAATACCTTAGAAGCATTAGAAATATTTTTAGCAATGATTTTATCATAGGTATCATATATACTCATGTTAAAGCGTGTTTTTTGGTAAAAATACCCCCAAATATCTGGAGTTTTAAAAGCATTCACATCAAGCAAGCCCTCATCTACAATAGCGACAGTATAAGTATAACTTTGCTTGTTTTTACTTTGAATTTCTACTTCAAAATCTTGTTTTGGCATGATTTTATCCGGTACTTTTAAATCAAGCTCGATTTTACTTTGCTCATCTACTACATTTAAAGGCACCACACCAAAAAGTCTTAAGGCTCTATCGTTGGTATATTGATCATAATCTTGAAGTAAAATCACGCTCGCATAAACATTTGGCATATATTCTTTAAGAATAGGAATTTCAACCTTTGTAATATCTTCATGCGTATCTATCACAAAGCGTTTTAAAACCTTTGCATTATCATTTAAAGTAACAATAGCTTTTGCACCCTTAACACTTTCAAATTCTATAAAAGCTGTTTCATTTGGCTTGTATTCTTTTTTATCACTTTTAATCTTTAAAGAACTCACTATATCAGCATTACTTGGCGCACCAAAACTACTAATATAAAAAAACTCTCCTGTGCTTGTTTTACTTTGTACATCTTCAAGTTCTATGAACATTTCACCATGGTATTCTTTTGGATCAAATTCTATTTTAACCGGTTTATCCTTACTTAAAATACTTCCTTGAGTAATGATTTGTGTGTTTTTATCTTTTTTGAGTGATTTTAAAAAATCATCATAATTATCATAATCCCACCACCAAGAATAATCATTTGCATAAATAGTATATTTAATTTCCCTATTTGCTATCAAATTCTCATCTAAATCACTCACAATGGCTTCAAAATTGATAATAGAACCTGAGCTTAAATAATGATTTTTTAAACGCTTAATACCCACAAAATACTCATGCAATATTACTTGTGAATTTACAAGCGCTTCAACTGATCTTGAACCTTTTTCAAAAACCCTAGCCCTTATGCTAGCTTCTAAATTATATGGAGTATTTTTAAAAAAGTCATTTAAAGCAAATTCTTGCTTTGTAAAGCCATTTTCATCTAACATACCTTTTAAATTATCTTGATATTTTTGCACTAAAACACTAGGATTTGAAAAAAGATATTCTGGGTATTTTGAATTTTTATATTCTTTTTTACTTACAAATAAATCAGCTTGATATTGTAAATTACTCGCTGGTGTTCCAAAAAGGTATTTTGAGCTAATATTAAAATCTAATTTTTCATTTTCTTTTATACTTTTTGGAGCTTGCATAGATACTTTTATACGATTTGGCACTATATTTTGCACTAAAATTTCTTTATCAAAAATAGCATTTGCTAATTCAACCCTAGCTAAATACACTCCACTTAAAGCTTGTTGATCAAGTGAAATCTTTTTATAAAAAGTTCCATTACTCAAAGGTTCAAGTTTAATTTTATCCAAAAGCTTTTTATTGCGTGGATCAAAAAAACTTAAAAATATAGGGTGATTAACAGCTCCTTTATCATTTCTTGCAACCATAGTTAAATGGATATCATCACCTGGTCTATAAACCCCTCTTTCTGTGTAAATAAATACTTTATTTTGAGAAGTTAAATCAAAACCATCAACATCAAAACCATCATATAACAAAGGTGAACTTAAACGCAAAATAGAAGCTTGTTTATCTTTTGAAGCAATGATAAATAAAGCTTTTGACTCATCAATATCATCAAAAACAACCAAACCGTTATCATCGCTTGTCTTAGAAGCTAAAACCTGATTACTTTTGCTAATTATATCAACCTTAACCCCGCCTAAAGCCTTTTGTGTGGTAAAATCTCTCACATCTACAAAAAGCTTTTTATTTAAATTTTGAGCAATCAAAGCGATATCTGAAAAAATTAAGTTCTTGCTTACTTTTGCTTTTTGGTTAAAAAATCTATATTTTTTCCAACTCTCCATTCCCTCATCAAAAGCATAATCAACATCTTCTTCTTTAAAATAAAGCTTGACTATAAATACACCACTTAAATCTTTTAAACCATCTAACACTATCTCGTTTTCTTGCCATTGATTTTTAGTATTTTTTATATCAAAGTCTTTTTTTAACACTATTTCACTAGTATAATCACTCTCTGAAAAAATATCACTATCATAATCGCTTAAATTTTTAGCACCTTGAAGATTTTTATATCTTAAATATTCACTTAAGTTATTTGAAAATACTTGATGAACTTCTAAATGAACCTTTTTAACATTCATACTCTTAAAAGCTATTTTTTTACTTGCCTTGCTAGATAAAAACACCCCTTGATTTGTAAAACTTATAGCAGGCTCATAGTCTTTTAAACTTACTTGAGTTTTGTAATTTTCTTTTGTACTAATTCCATCAGCACTTTTAATCCCTTGAGCAAGTTGAATTTCATAAGTTTTATTTGGAGAAAAATCACCTGTAAGTTTAATTTTATTTCCAAAAGCTAATGCTTTAAAATCTACTTTGGGAGTAATAAAAATCAATTCTTTTAAATTTTGATCTTGTGAAATATTTTGAGAAAAAAATAATTCTATGTTTTTATTAACTATATTTGCATTTTGGAAAACAAATTCGCTCTTTGCAAGCAAAATATATTCTAAATCTATATTGTTTTCTAAGCCCAAAATATTTTTATCAAAAACCACTTTTACATTAGTATTAGTATTTTTGATACTCAGCGCTTTAGAATACACACTTGCCATATCACCCTGAATGATGATTTTATCTATTTGAATTTCTTTTTCTTGTGCAGTAATCTTAATAGCTTTTAACAATTCATCTTTATTAAGAGTATAAAAACTTTGAACATTTAAAACTAATACACTCTCATCATTTGAAATATTTTGAAAATATCCTTTAATATCTAGTTTTTCAAAAGGAGTTTGAACTTTTAATTGCACTTTTTCATTTGCTAAAATATCATTTAAGTCTATAAAAATATCATATTTTTGATTTGCTTTTAAAGCTGTGAAAATATTTAATCTTGTAGGTGTTTCAAGTTCGTATTTTACCTTTGTCTTTTGATTATTAACAATAATCTCTCTTTCTTTTATAACACCTATTTCTTGATTAATAATATTAGCATTAAACTCTACAAAAACACTTTGTGTATTTTCATTAAAACCATAAGCTCTTATAGCAGAACTTTTATCCTCATTTTTAGAGCAAGCAAACAATAAACTTGCAAGTAAAAAAGCAAAAAAACAATGTAAAAATCCTCTCATGTATACTCCATTTAGTAAATTTTTCAAATTATATCTAAATTCACTCTTGCTTCACTCAAAAAATTATATAATTCTTGCATAAAAAATAAAGGAGAAAAAATGAAAAAGAAAATCGCTACATTATTAACGGCTTTAAGCCTTTCAAGTCTTGCTTATGCAGATGGAATTTATGGGGTAATTGTAGATGTAAATGATGGCGCAAAAACTATTTTAATTGACACTACTTATGGTCAAAAAATGAATGTAAAAATTCTACCAAATACAGAAATTGATATGGATGATTGTGGTATTTTTGGTATGGATAAATACGGCACTTTTAGAGATTTAAAAGTAGGAACTTTTATAGAAGCTGAAGTTTTCCATGGCTATGCTCAAACAACACCAAATCCACAAACGCCAAATCAAGTTCAAAATATCACCGCTAAAGAAATCAAAATCGAATGCAAAAAAAGAGCTTATTAAGTAAAATAACTCCTAAAAAGGAGTTATTTTAATGCGTTTTTTTCTTATATTAATTTGCATTAGCACTTTTGCATTTGCCTATAAAGTTCAAGGTATCTTAAAAAACACCACTACAAATTCATTAAGCATTCAAACAAGTTTTGACAATAATTTAATCATCACGGTCTTACCCCAAACACGCATTGATATTTATAGTTGCGGAATTTTTGGAAGTAATAAAAAACAAGCTAATGTACAAGATTTAAAAAAAGGAAGTCTTGTTAAAGTTAAGGGTAGTAAAAATGGAAGTATTATCATCGCTGAAAAAATTATAGTAGAATGTGATGATCAAAGAAGAGCTTATTAAGATAATAACTCTTCTTTGTCTTCTTTATTGATTTTTTCTATATAAAGGCTTTGCGAAGGAAAAGCAAAGCTAAGCTTATTTCTTTCAACAATTTTCATCAACTCAAGCAAAATACTCTGTCTTGCCTCTCTAAAACCTGCAGCATCTACTGCTTTAGTATAAAAATATACTTCTATATCAATAGAGCTTGCACCAAAACCACTTACAGCCACATAAGTATTGTTTTTATAACCTTCCAAGTCATTTACTGAAACTAGATTTTGTCTATACCTAGCGCGGGTTCCACCATGATTTAACGCACTATCATCAACTTGAGCTATCAAAGGACTAGTTGCTAATAAATATCTTATATCTTCTACACATTGTTCAAGTTGCTCAGGTCTTGCATCATAAGTTACACCGATAAATAATTTTACATGGCGCCCTATTTTTCTTTTGCTCCAATTTTTTATATTTGTTCCCATGATGGTTGAGTTTGGTAAAAACACTAAAGAATTATCAAAAGTTCTAATAGTGGTTTTTCTAAGTCCAATCTCTACTATAGTTCCTTCTATACCTGAAATTTCCACCCAATCGCCTTGATTAAAACTATTATCAAAAAGCAAAAGCACAGAAGCAAAGAAATTTGCAATAATATCTTTAGCTGCTAATGCCACAGCCAAACCACCAATACCTAAAGATGCAATCAATGCTGAAATATTAAACCCTAAATGCGCTAAAACAAATAAAACAGCTATCACTATAATGATGAAATATAAAATTTTAATGATTAAATTAACCACTTCGCGCTTGCCACTTTTTTCAGCTAGCTTTGCCACAATCACCATACCATAACTATCAAAAATATTTATAACAAGCCAAGCAGTTAAAACAACATAAACAATTGATAAAATATTACTAATTCTTATATCAACAGGTGCAGGATAGTAAAAAATAGTAAAACAAATTCCTATAGCATAAGCAAACAAAAACCAACCAACTGGCCCTTGGAGCTTTTCTAGAAAATGAGTTTTTATCTCCACATTTTCTGAATTTTTTCCAAATAAATGTATCAATACAAAATACAAAATTTTTGCAAGATAAAATTTCAAAGAATAAAAAAAGACAATTACAGCAATAGAAATAACGATTTTTCCAACATTTACACTACTTATAGAAGTTTGCTCATTGATATAATTAATTGCATTTTGCAAGCCCAAGCCTGTAAATAAAAAGTTAGTTTCAAGTAAATTTGCATTGTTTCTTAGATAAACTAAAATTTCATTATAAGATTTAATAGCATTTCTTAAATTATTTTCATTGATTTCTAAGGTTCTAAGCTGAGTAATATCATTAATTTTTTCTTTATCTAAGGTAAAATTAAACACCATATCTTCTTTAAGCACATCAATACTCTTATCGATAATGTTTTTTATGGTCTGACTTTGCGCTCCTTCGATAAAAACTTTTTCTAATTCAAAGATACATAAATAAAAATGCTCCGCGGAGGTTAAATTTAAAAGTTTGATTTTATTATCCACATAATCATAATATCTTTTTTTAGCTTGAGCGTTTTCAACACTTTTTTGTAAAGCATTTTTAGTTTTTAAAAAATCTTTTGCTTCTTTATCATCAATTTTTTGAGATACCATTTTTAAAGGCAAAGTGGTTAAAAGTGCGGTTTTTTGTTTTTCTATTTCTTTAATATTATCTTGAAATTCGCTGCTATTTGTATCACTATTTTTAAAGCTTTCCAAAAGCAAATTAAGTTCTATATAATTTTGCACCAAAGCAAAAATACTATTTTTATCTTCTAAAATATTTTTTTCTTGCGCTTGCAAGGTATTAATAAATAAAAAAAATAAAACAATACTAATAATCTTTTTCATGATTTTCTCACCCTCTCTTGAATTAAAACAAAATTTTCAAAATTAAAATCATACTCATAAATTTCACCCGTTTCTATGATGTAATACCAAGCATGGAGTTCAATATCATTTTTATTTAAAGCCTCTTCAATACCTGGATAAGTTAATAAATTTTGCAAAGAATTTACCAAATTCATTTTTTCAGTCATCCAAGCACGCATAGCCAAATCACTACCTGCAACTTTTAAAACTTTATTTTTTATAGGCTCAAGCAAAGTAAGCCATTTTTTAACATTAGGCATATTTTTTAAATCACTTTCATTTGCATATAAAGCCGCACAGCCACCACAATTACTATGACCGCAAACTATAATATTTTTTATATGTAAAGAATTAAAAGCATACTCAATAGCTGAAGTTGTTGCTAAAAAATCATCTCCTACTCTATAAGGTGGGACTATATTGCCTATATTTCTTACGACAAAAAGCTCCCCTGGGCCTGTATTAGTGATTAAATTGGGTATCACTCTTGAATCAGCACAACCTATAAAAAGCGTATGAGGATTTTGCTTGTTTTTTAAACTTTCAAAAAGCTCTGCATGCTCTTTGAAATCTTCTTGCATAAATTTTAAAGCACCTTCGATCAAGTCTTTCAAGAAAAGTCCTTTTTTGGTTTTAATAAAACATTATACTAAATTATTTTTACTTAAAATAAATCTATAAATTTATTTTTTGTTGCATTTTTATGTGGTTTTAATCTTTCATTTATCTTTTTTTTGTAAATTTTAGTTTTAAAAATTATTGGAGGATTTTAATGAGTCTTTATGATAGAGATTATTCTAACTCTAAAACTCAAGAATTTGAAGGTTATGCTAGAAGTGATTTAAGCATTTTTATAAAACAAACTTATCAGCTTTTTGCTGCTTCATTGTTAGCTGCAACAGCAGGTGCTTATATAGGAATTTTTGCCTTAGCACATTTATTTGCACAATCTCAAGCAACTTTTTGGATTTTATTTATTGTTGAAATTGGTTTATTGTTTGCATTGCAATGGAAAAAAAGAGAAGCTCCGCTTAATTTAATTTTACTTTTTGCCTTTACTTTTGTTTCAGGGCTTACTTTAACACCACTTTTATATTCAGTTTTAGCACTTCCTGCAGGGGCTAGCATCATCGCTCAAGCTTTTGCTTTAACAACAGTAGCTTTTGGTGCTTTAAGTGTATTTGCTATGAATACAAAAAGAGATTTTACTATGATGGGAAAAATGCTTTTTATAGCTTTAATCGTTATCGTAGTAGCTTCTTTAATTAATCTATTTTTCCAAAGCTCACTTGTGAGTTTAGCAATTTCTGGTATTGGTGCGATTTTATTTTCTTTTTACATTCTTTATGATACTCAAAACATCATTAGAGGAAACTATGAAACACCAATCGAAGGCGCAGTTGCACTTTATCTTGATTTTATCAACCTTTTCATCTCTCTTCTTAATATTTTAAGAAGCTTTAATAGCAGATAAAAATTTGCGAGATTTTTTCTCGCAAATTTTATTTACCTCTTTCAAGTTTTTATCAAACTTTTTAAGTTACAATACTCATTTTATTTTCAATAAGGAAAATTCATGACTACTCTTTTAATTATTTTGCAATTTGCAATTGTTGTGATTATTTGTATTGCGGTTTTATTACAAAAAAGCTCAAGTATAGGACTTGGAGCATATAGCGGAAGCAATGAAAGTTTATTTGGAGCAAAGGGTCCTGCGGGGTTTTTAGCTAAATTTACTTTTGTAATGGGTGTTTTGCTTATTGCTAATACAATCGCTCTAAGTTATATGTATAATAATGCTAACTCTAACTCACTTGCTGAAAAAGCAGAACAAATTTTGCCAAAAGCACCTGAAACAAATACAACTAGCATTCCAGTCGCACCAAGTGCCCCAATTAGCGAAAGCAATACTAGCAAATAAAAGGAAAAATCATGCTAAATGAAATTTATACCAAGCAAAAACAACAATCAGACAAAAGCTTAGAGGCTTTAAAAAAAGATTTTACCACTATAAGAACTGGTAAAGTAAATATCAATATACTTGATCATATTCATGTAGATTATTATGGTAGTGCAACCCCGCTTAATCAAGTAGCAACAGTTTTAGCAACCGATGCTTCAACTATTAGCATTACTCCTTGGGAAAAATCAATGCTAAAAGCCATAGAAAGTGCTATAGCTGCAGCAAATATAGGAGTAAATCCAAACAATGACGGTGAAAGTGTAAAATTATTCTTTCCACCTATGACAAGAGAACAAAGAGAAGAAAATGCTAAAAATGCCAAAGCTATGGGAGAGAAAGCTAAAGTAGCCATTAGAAACATTAGAAAAGACGCAAATGATGCAGTTAAAAAACTAGAAAAAGATAAAGCAATTTCAGAAGATGAAGCTAAAAAAGCTTATGATGAAATCCAAAAACAAACTGATAGCTACACAGCAAAAGTAGATGAACTAGTTAAAAATAAAGAAGCAGAACTTTTAAAGGTTTGATAATGAACTTAGAACAAATTTATAAAGATTGTGGAGCATACCTACAAGGGCATTTCTTGCTTAGCTCAGGGAAACACTCTGAGTTTTACCTTCAAAGTGCTAAAGTTTTAGAAAATCCAAAACTAGCGGGTGAACTTTGTGAGGAGCTTGCAAAAGTTATTGCTAGTTTTAACATTGAATTTGATAGTATTTGCTCTCCTGCTTTGGGTGGAATTTTAGCAGGTTATGAGCTTGCTAGAGCTTGCAATAAACGCTTTATTTTCACTGAGCGCGTAGAAGGAGTGATGAGTCTTAGACGTGGTTTTGAAGTAAAAAAAGGTGAAAAATTTATCATTTGTGAAGATATTATTACAACAGGTGGTTCTGCACTTGAGAGTGCAAAAATCATCGAAAACTTAGGTGGGGAAGTAGTAGGCTTTGCAGCTTTAGCAAATCGTGGTTTTTGTGCAGTAAAAAATTTAAACAATCCAAGAAAAGAAAATGCAAAACTGCCTGAAAATTTACCACTTTTTGCACTAGGAAATTTTGAATTTGATATTTATGAAGCAAACGCTTGTCCACTTTGTGAAAAAGGCACCAAAGCTATCAAACCTGGTAGTCGTGGAAACTAATGAAAACTAAAGCAAAAATAGCTACTCGCTTTTTAAGATTTAAAGCTTTTTTGATTGATCTATTTTTGCTTTATGTGCCTATTTTATATTTATTTTATTTTACACTTGGCTCTAAAGAAGCCTTTTTAAACAATCAACTTACAATTTTTTTATGTTCTTTAATTTTTGGGCTTATACAGGCCTTATTTTTAGCAAAAAAAGCCCAAAGTCCTGGACTTAAAGCTTATGATTTATATTTAATTGATCTTAAAAATGGCCAAAAACTTAATTTTTTTAGAATACTCTTACGCTATATAATTTTTATCGTAAGTTTTGGTTTATTGATTGGGTTTTTGGTAAGTTTTTTAAGAAAAGATACTTTGGCTTTGCATGATATTTTAAGCCAAAGTGTTATTGTCACAAAGGTAGAAAAATGAATAGAAAAAGAATTTATAATCCAAAATCAAATGAAACTTTAAATGATAGAAAAGTATTTAATGGTAATCCTCATGGGATTTTAAATTTCACCAAAGCAAAATACACTTGGGCTTTAAAGCTTTGGGATTTAATGGAAGCAAATACTTGGTTTCCAAAAGAAGTGGATACAACTAAAGACGCGCTTGATTATCGTTGTAATCTAACCGTAGCAGAAAAAAGAATGTATGATTTAGTTTGGTCTCAACTTATCTCAATGGATAGTTTTCAAACAAATAATCTTGCTGATAATATCAATCCTTACATCACAGCACCTGAAATCAATGCAGTTTTAGCAAGACAAGCTTATGAAGAAGCAAATCACTCAAAATCTTATGCGGTAATGGTTGAAGCAATCTGTGAAAATACGGACCTAATTTATGAAATGGAAAAACACGATGAAACTTTAAGAGAAAAAAATGATTTCATTTCAAGTATTTATGAAGAATTAGCCGGTGAAGTAGATGATAATAAACTCTTACTTGCAATGGTAGCAAATCAAATCTTAGAAGGGGTGTATTTTTACAGTGGTTTTACTGCTATTTATGCTTTGGCACGTGCAGGGAAAATGCTAGGTTCAGCGCAAATGATACGCTTTATACAAAGAGATGAGATTACACATTTGCTATTATTTCAAAATATGATTAATTCTGTACGCAAAGAAAGACCTGATTTATTTAATGATACCAATGTAAGTAAAATCTATGATATGTTTAAAAAAGCAGGCGAACTTGAAATTAAATGGGGTAAATACATCACTCAAAATCAAATCATGGGCTTTACAGATGATATTATAGAAGAGTATATTCACTATCTTGTTGATCAAAGACTAATTGCTATCAATCTTGATAAAATCTATAATGCAAAACATCCTATTAAATGGGTGGATGATTTTTCTAAATTTAATGACCAAAAGAGCAATTTTTTTGAAAGCAAAGTTACAAATTACTCTAAAGGAAGCTTAAGTTTTGATGACTTTTAAGTCACAAAACTACTCATTTTATTACATTTTTTAAATCAAATCTATTTTTCAATTTAATATTTTATTTTTATTTATTCTAATATAGTAAAATCGGCGGTTTTTATTTTATTTATAAGGAGTAATTATGGAGTTTTTAGAACTTTTGTTAATCTTTATCGCCATAGTTCTCATGATAGTTAAACCAGAAAAAGAAAAACTAGCTTTTTCTATACTTGTAATTTCATGGGCTATTATGGTATTTGACTATTTAGGTCGCAAATCAGGCGCAATCTTAGGCCTAATGAATCTATAAGGTGGCAAATATGTGTGATATTAACAAAACTAAATTCTTTTATTTTTTAATGTGTTTAGCAGGTTTTTTGGTTATCTTAATGCCTGTTGGAACTGCAAATTTAATCTTTGGCTATATGCTAGGTGATAGTCCTTGTACTTCTTGTTGGGGCCAAAGAGAATCAATGATTTATATCGGTGTGGCAGCTTTATTTATTGTACGCTATGGTATGAAAGGTAAATTTTTAGCTTTCCTTTTAATCGCGACTGCATTTGGTTTATGGCAATCATTTAATCATGTAAGTGGTCATGCACACCGTGATCTTGATCAAGGTTTTGGTTTACCTATTTTTGGTTTACATACTTATTTTTGGGCTGAAGTGGTATTTTGGGCTGTAGTTTTATTGCTTGGTGTTATTTTTGCCTTTGCTCCAAAATTTGGTTCTTTTGAAAAAGAAATGGAAGGAGCTAGCTTTAGAAAATTAACTAAATTTAACCTAGCTGCTATGATTATTGTTGCTTTTATTGTAGCTTCAAATGTATTCCAAGCTTTCGTAAGCACTGGTCCTGTTCCATATAGTGGGCAAGGTGATCCGGTTCGTTTTAGCTTAAATCCTAAATACATCATTTGGTCTGATTCAGGCTGGAGTAAAAGTTGGAAAAGTGTTTCTTTCTTAGGAAAACGCGATGTTAAAGAACCTGATTTTGCTTTTGCACCTGCTAGTGAAAAACTAGGCATTCGGTTTGATAATAATATCAGCAATGCTCCATTTGCAAGTATTGATGAAAATCTAAAAATAACAAATGAAACAAAAATTGATTTTCCTAAGCCTATTAATACTCTTGATTATATTAATGGAGAGTATGTTGCAAGCTCTAAATGGGAAGTATTTTTCTTAGATGATAATTTTAGCACTAAAACAGATTTTCTATTAGATCCATATTTTTCAGCTACAATTAATCCTATCGTAGGAATTATTCCTTATTTAGATAACAAATACATCTTAATGGGTTCTAATAAATCCTTCTTAAGATTTGCTCAAAATCCTAATGCAGATGAAGCATTACAATATGCTGATTTTATAAGAGGAGCAAATAATTTCGAGGGTCAAGGTAAAGATCTTGGTCGTGGTAGAATTGATACAGTTAGAGCTAAATTCCATCATGTTTTAAGCACAACAACAGATGGAAAATATATGTATCTTGCTACCGTTCCAAATAATAAAGACGCTAAAACTTTTGTAATTTCTAAAATTTCTTTAGCAGATAGAGTTCTTTCAGCTGAATTTACCCCTAAAGCTGACTTAAAAGAAGGAAAAACTTTAGGCGATCTTTATGTAACTTCAATGGCATTTAAAGATGGTAAAATTTATGCATTAAGTAAAAAGCATAATGTTATTGCTGTAATTGATTTAGATAAAGAAGAAGTTGTAAAAACTATTTCTTATCCAGAAAATATAACTAATGCAAGAAGCTTATTCTTTAAAGATGGCAAAATGCATATCTTATCTTATCAAGATAGCTCAAACATCCTTTATACACTTGATTAATCTTAAGGCGTTTTTACGCCTTAAGGATTTTAAAGCTAGATAAATAAAATTTAAGATAAAATAACGCTTTTTATCAAGGAGTGCTTATTGATTCATATATTTGAACAAAAACAATGTCAAACAATGGCAGAAGAAATTCGCAAAAATACTTTCATCAATGAAGAATTATTTGAAGCTTTTTGTTCTACTCCAAGAGAAATTTTTTCACCTTTAAAAATGCATGCTTATAGACTTGATGCGCTTCCTCTAATGGGAAATCAATGGATAAGCTCGCCTTTAACTGTGGCTAAAATGACCATGGCACTTGATTTTAAAGATGCTGATAGTGTTTTAGAAATAGGTTGTGGTAGCGGGTATCAAGCTGCGATTTTAAGTAAGCTTATTAGAAGAGTTTTTACCATAGAACGCATTGAAAAACTTGCAATTAGCGCTATAGAAAAATTTAAAAAACTAAACTATGCTAATATTCATGTAAAATTTGATGATGGGCAAAATGGTTGGAAAAATTATGCGCCTTATGATAGAATTTTACTCTCAGCCTATATAGAGCATATTCCAAATGTATTATTTGATCAACTTGAAAACAATGGAATTTTAGTAGCTCCTTTACTCATAGGAAATCAACAATTTATCACTAAATTTACCAAAAAAGATGGCGAGATTAGCAAAGAAGTTTTAGACGAATGCCTTTTTGTACCTATCAAAGATGGCAAAGAATAGTTAAAATTTCATTTTTAAAACAATAAAACCATATTCATCTTTATATTCACTCTCTTGTAAAAAACCATTTTTCTGATAAAATTTATATGCCTTATAATTATCTTTATTTACTTCAACATATTTCAAATGATAATCATTTATAGCTTTAGATATTAAAGCAGTGCCTATACCTTTATTAAAATACTTTAACCTTAAAAACAACATTTCAATTTTATCGTCCACAAATGCTAAAAATCCAATCATTTCATCTTTATCATAGCAAATCAAATAATTTAAACTAAAGAATACTTGAGAATTTAAAAGATTATTTTTAATCTTTTCTCTATCAAAATCAGATAAAAAATCATGGGAATGTTTCACACTATCCTCCCATATATCGATCAATTTATCCTTAATATTATCTGTAATTTTTTTAAAATATTTAATTTTAATATAATTATTTTTAAACATAAGCTTTTTATAGGATTTATTTTTTTATAATTATACTAAAAAAGGAATATTATGGATTTTAAAAAAATACTTTTTAGTTTATTTACCACTAGCATGCTTTTTGCCTATGAGCAAATGCCTCAAAATGCCTCGCATGGAAATTTCATAGACAAAGATAAATGGAAAAATTTAGATAAAAACTGGATTTATTGTGAAAGTGGTTTAAATCAAGATTTTATCAATATAAATAGCAAAAAGACTACAAATAAAAATCATTCTTTAGAATTTAACTATTTAAACGATTCTTTTGGTTTAATAAATGATGGTTATACCATAAAAATGCATTTTGCAAGCAATGGAAGTCATATCGTGCTAGATAATATAAGTTATAATTTATCGCATTTTCACTTCCATAGCCCATCAAAAATTTCTATTGATAAAAAGTCTTATCCTTTAGAAATTCATTTTAGTCATGTAAGTCAAAAAGGCGATATAGCAGTGGTTGTGCTGTTTTTACAAGAAGGTGCGGAAAATCCTTTTATTAAAAAAATCATTCGTGCTTTTCCTAAAAAAGAAGGCGATAAACTTTATGTTCAAGGCTTAAGTGCTAATGAATTATTGCCAAACAATCTTCAATCTTTTTATATCTTTAAAAATAAACTCAACAAGCCTTGTAATCAAAAAATCACTTGGATAGTTTTAAAAGATATAAGCTATGCCTCTAAAGAGCAAATCCAAACCATACAAAATTTAATGGGAAAAAATGAGAATTTAAAAATACAAGAAATTAATAATTTAGAACAAAATGATTAAGTAAGCTAAACTTAATCATGTATAAAAGCTTGAATTTTTTCTAAATTAGCTCTAAAAAGTTTAAAATTTAACTCACTTGAAATTTTTAAATCAGCAAAAAAAGGATTTTTCAAACTTGCTATGAGCAAATAATCATCTTTTTTTAAAACTCTTTGTGTAGAAAATTCTTTATCCTTTACTTTTTCAAAAATACTTTCATTTGAGTTAATATCTTCTTTTAATTTCTTACTATAAAGCAAAATTCCACAAAAGAAATTCCCAAATTCATCTTTAAATTTCACATCATAAAGAATAAAATCATCAAAAACAAAAGAATTTTGAGAATGATAAGTTTTTAAAGAAAAATCAAAAGCAATTTTTTCAAAATCTTTTTGATCAAAACCTTGTTTGTCAAATTTAGCATTGTTTTGCTTTAAAAATTCCTCACACATTTTAAACACAAGCTCATTGCGTCCCCACATAAGCTTTCTTCCTAAAATTCTAAAAAACAAAACTCCTGCTAAAACAGCAAAAAATAAAGCTATAATCACATCTTTACTAAATTGAAAAGCAAGAAAAAATATAACCAAAGCTTCAGCAAATGCTAAAATTTGTAAAGCTTTGAGTCTCTTGTTTAAAGCTTGTCTTATGGCTTCAAAATCCATTAAGACTTAGCCTTTTCCATTCTTTTTCTTTGAGTAGGATCAAGATATCTTTTTCTAACTCTAATATTTTGTGGAGTAACCTCTACAAGCTCATCTTCTTCTATCCATTCTAATGCTCTTTCAAGGCTTAATTTTCTAGGTGGCACAAGCTTAATTGCATCATCGCTTCCACTTGCTCTAACATTCGTTAAATTTTTACCTTTAATCGGATTAACATCTAAATCATTTGGGCGCGAATGCTCACCTATAATCATACCTGTATATACTTTTGTTTGAGGATCGATAAACAATACTCCTCTATCTTGCAAATTAAATAAAGAATATCCTAGCGCAACACCATTTTCCATAGAAATTAACGCGCCATTATTTCTTTTTTCAACTGCCCCGCTAAATGGACGAAACTCTAAAAAGCTATGGTTCATTACACCCTCGCCTTTGGTATCTGTTAAAAATTGTGATCTAAATCCTATAAGCCCGCGCGCAGGAATTTCAAACTCAAGTCTTGTTTGACCATCTCCAGTTGGTGTCATAGTTTTCATTTCAGCTTTTCTTTTACCTAGTTTTTCAATCACTACTCCGGTAAAATCATCAGGCACATCAATCACTAAATGCTCAAATGGCTCTGTTTTAACCCCATCTTCTACCTTAACGATAACCTCAGGTCTTCCCATACAAAACTCAAAACCTTCTCTACGCATATTTTCAGCCAAGATAGTTATTTGCAGTTCGCCTCTTCCACTTACTTTAAATTTACCCTCACCTGTGCTTTCATATTTCATAGCAATATTAGTTTTCATTTCCGCTTCTAAGCGTTCTGCGATTTTATTTGAAGTTACATGCTTGCCTTCAGTACCCGCTAAAGGGCCATCATTTACTGAAAATACTATGCTTAAAGTTGGTTCTTCTATATGTAAAGGATCAAGTGGCATAGGGTTGTTTGGATCTACCACACTATCCCCCACATCTAAAGCTTCAAAACCTGCAATCGCTACAATATCGCCTGTCCCTGCTTCTTCAATATCCATTTTTTCTAGACCCATAAAACCAATAAGTTTTGAAATTCTTCCATTGATTTTAGAACCATCTGCCTTAGCAAGCATTACATTTTGATTTTTCTTTACTTTACCATTAAAAATTCTTGCAATTCCTATTTTACCAACGAAATTATCATAACCTAGAGTAAAAACTTGAAGCTGTAAAGGGTTTTCATCACTGCCACTTGGAGCAGGTACACGCTCAAGTATAGTCTTAAACAACGGCTCCATATTAGTGCTTTCATCTTCAAGTGCAAGTTTTGCATAACCATTTTTAGCAGCTGCATAAACCACTGCAAAATCAAGTTGCTCATCATTTGCCTCTAAAGCCACGAAAAGATCAAAAATTTCATTGATTACTCTTTCAGGATCAGCAGCTGGTTTGTCGATTTTATTAATAACAACAATAGGTTTAAGTCCTAAAGATAAAGCCTTTTTTACCACAAATTTAGTTTGAGGCATAACCCCTTCTTGCGCATCAACTAAAAGCAAAACTCCATCAACCATTTTTAACACACGCTCAACTTCACCACCAAAATCAGCATGGCCTGGAGTGTCTATGATGTTTATTTTGGTGCCTTTATAATTAATAGCAGTATTTTTAGAAAGTATAGTAATACCTCTTTCTTTTTCTATATCGTTGCTATCCATTACGCGCTCTGCTATTTGCTCACGCTCGCTAAAAGTTCCTGATTGCTTTAAAAGCTCATCTACCATTGTTGTTTTACCATGATCAACGTGAGCTATAACGGCTATATTTCTAATATTATCCAAGTTTTTCTCCAAAGTCTTAAATTTAAAATCTAATATTATATAAAAAAAATGCTTAAAAATTAAGATTAGCAAATTGGAACACTTGTTGCTTTTGTCTTGGATAAGAATTATTTTTAAGGAGAAAAATATGTCAAACCTAAACACTCAAATCTTTAACGCTAACTTAGAAAAACAAGGAACTTCAGTTTTAAATAGTAAGCATTTTATGGAACTTTTAAATTATTTAGAAGTTGTAAATTCAAACGAAGAAAAAGAACTAAACTATGCAAAACTTTCAAGTAAAGTAAGTGAAATTTTAGATGATGCTCATAATGAAAATGCAGTTTTAAATGCTAAAAATATAGAAGAATTGTTAGTAATATTTAAAAACTTTAATCTTTCTCATGAAAATTTAAAACTTGATTGTGCAGCACAATTACAAAATTTATTTCCAAATTTAGCAAAAAATAATTTTTTAGTAGGTTAATTAATGTCAAATATCCAAGCAAGCGATGCTTTAAACTTACTAAGCATCGCTCCACAAAATGAAAATCCTAGCAAAGAAAGTACTAATTCACAAAGCGATGGAGAGGAATTTTTAAATTCCTTATTGCAAGCAATAAATGAAAAAGATGGAAGTTTACCAAAAGACTTTAAAGCACCACAAAAAGAAAATAAAAATGAGAGCTTAAAAGAAGCCATTGATGATAAAGCTCAACTAGATGAAAAAGATGCTATAAAGCTTTTTGAAGGTGCAAGTTTTATGCAAATTCTTTCTTTATTAGAGGTTTTACAAAGCGATAGCAAGGATATAAAATTAAACAAACTTGTCCAAGATAATACTGCTATTTTAGCTCTTGAAAAAAACTTGCACAAGCTAAAAAATATCAAAAATATTAATGAGATTTTTAATATAGCAAAAGAGCTTGGATTAAATATCAAAAATATAAAATTTGAGCAAATTAAAGATTTAAAAGAAGTCTTTCCAAATCTTGACAAAAAAGGCTTCTTTAAAACACCAAATTTAAATAATAAAGACTTAATTGAACCACAAAAACAAAACAATACTAATGTTTTTCAAGATTTAATCAATCAAAAAATTACTAAACTTTTAAAAGAAGAACCAAATTCAAACAAAAATATAAAAAGCAAAGAAAATGAAGGTGTTTCTTTACTTTCTTCTGCTTTAAAAAACATAGAACTTCCAAAAAAAGATGTAAAAGCAAAAGAAAATATTCAAAACATAGATTTTGAAGAAAAACTAGTAGAAAAAATTCAAGATAACAAAGAAATCAAAGACACAAAAAATATAAAAAATATTAGTAAAAATGATAAACTAAATGATATTGAGCTTATCAATCTAACTCAAAATCCAAACTTAAAAAAAGAAATTAAAAACAAAGAAAAGATAGATTTTAAAGAGATATTAAAAAATGAAAAATTAACCACCAGCGAAGATAGCTTTAGTAAAAAAATAAGTTCTGTTTTAGAAAATTCAAAAGATTTAAAAACCGAATTAACAAATACAAAAAATATCCAAAATTTACAAAATCAAAATCAAGATTTGAAAATTAACTTAGAAAATTTACTAAACACTCAAGACAAACAATTAAAAACAGACAAAAATACTCAAAACACAGATAATTTTAGTGATATTTTTAAAAGCACTAAAGAAGTTATAAAAGATGAAAAAGATCATAATGAGGAAAATTTAAATTCTTACGTGAAAGAAATGAATAGAGTTTCTAATAATTTTGTAAAAAATCAAAATATTCCTATGAAAGAAACTTTCAATGATTTTGCTCAAGAATTTAAAGAAAAACTAGAAAGTTATAAAGCGCCTATAACACGCTTTAGTATAACTCTAAACCCGCACAATCTCGGGGAAGTAGAAGTAACTTTAGTCCAAAGAGGATCTAACCTAAACATCAGCTTTAATTCTAATCAAAATACTTTAAATCTTTTCATACAACATCAAGCTGAGTTTAAAAATGCTCTTGTAAATATGGGATTTACAAATTTAGAAATGAATTTTAACAACCAAGAAAGAAAAGAGCAGAATAATCCACAAAAACAAAAAAACAATAATAACAAAGAAGATAAGGTGAATTTTGAAAAAGAAATTCAAGAAAAACCAAGCTTAGAGATGGTTTTAGCTAAATATTTTTAGTATGGAATATTTTTTGCTTTAAGCTTTAAAAACATATAAAAAAGGATTTTTATGTCAAATATAAATACACAAACTCTTCAAGGTCCTTTAGCAGCACTTAACACCAAAGATATGCCAAATGCCAAAGGAAATGCTAGAGCTGGGGAAGGCGATAGTGGGTTGATTTATAACCCTGGAGCAGAGCTTGACAAGGATGCATTTTTAAAGCTTCTTTTGATAGAACTTCAACATCAAGATCCAACTGATCCTATGGATACTGAAAAAATGCTTACTCAAACAGCACAACTTTCAGCGCTTGAAATGCAAGATAATACTAATAAAACTATGACTCAGCTTGTAGTAGCAATGACTAAATTACAAAATTCTATTGCAGCAAGTACTGGTATGAGTGCATTAGCTGCGGTTGGAAAACTTGCAACGGTTAAGGATAATTATCTTGTAGTGGCAGATGATGATATACAATTTCAAATTAATATGTATTTACCACAAGAACCACAAAAAGGTAAAAAGACTGATATTGATATTGAAGGTTTTGAACTTAAGAAAAATGGTGAAGATAAACTAGATATCACAGGTAAGGTAGATAAAGAAATAGCAGGACCTGGAGAAACTATATATGTAAAATTAGTTGATGATAAAGGCCAAGAAGAAACTGTTAAAGCAGTAGTTGGAGAAGATCAAACCTTTAAGGTTATAGGACATACTCCAAGCGTTGATATCAAAACAGCTAAGATTGATTCAGCTTATAAATCAGATAGTGAACCTGTAACATTTACTATTTATAATGAAGCAGGAGATCCTGTAAGAACAATGAAAGTTAAAGATATGACTGCTGGTATGAAGCAAATTGTTTGGGATAGAACCGATGATAGTGGAAATCCTGTACCATCTGGCAAATACTATGTAAGAGCAAGCTATATAGGCGAAGATGGAACGACAGTAAACTCAACTTATGGTGCATACCCAATTACAGGTGTTAAATTTGAAGATGGCGAAGCTCTAGTTGGTATGGGCGGTAGCTGGGTTAAATGGGAAGATATTAAAGAAATTACAGGATAAAATCATGTTTACAGCATTTTATAATGGGGTAAATGGAGTAAAATCCCAAAGTTATGGTATAGATAATACTGCTCATAATATAAGCAATGTCAATACAGTCGGTTTTAAATACTCCGATGTAGCTTTCAAAGATGTATTTTATAGCACCATAACAACGCAATCATATAATAAAGGTCAAACTGGTTATGGTAGTGTAGCAGGAGCTACTAATGATATTTTTGAACAAGGACCATTAGTTTCTACTGACAATGAATTTGATGTGGCTATTGCTGGAAAAGGCTTTTTTGGTGTAAGTAATGGCAATGGAGTTTATTATACTAGAAATGGTGCTTTTAAACCTGATGCAAATGGCTTTTTAGTAGATTCAAACGGAAATTATGTGCTTGGAACTATGAACCCATCATTAAAAGAAATTCAACTAAGCGATAGGGTTTCAAATATGTTTGGTCAAGTTATGGGACAAAAAGTTACCACAGCTTGGAGTGGAACACCTGGACAGAATTTCCAAATGGGTGGAGTTAATACTCAAGGACCTATTTCTGTACCTAAAAATCTTTATTTGCCACCTCAGCCAACACAAAATATCACTTGGAGTGGCAATTTAGACACAAGCACCAAAACAGAAGCTGTAAATGTAGATGTAGATGCTTCTAAATTTGAATTTAGTAAAAATGAAGATGGTAGTGTAAAAATTTCAGGTAGTGTAAAAGATGAGCAAATTTATGGCTTAAAACCTGGCGATACTATATATTTTAAAATTACTGATGAAAAAGGTGCTAGTCAAACATTACAAGCTACTTTAGATGAGAATTTAGCTTTTAGTATTGATAATCAAAAACTAGATAAAGTAGATTTAGAAACAGCTAAGTTAGAATCATCTCATTTAAGCGTAGAAAAAGAAGTGGCTGATAGCTCAGAACTTTCTGCAAAATTAATTAATCCTGATGGTTCTATTAGTTGGGTAAGAGTTAAATTAGATAGAGTTTTACCACAAAATGGCACAGACTTAGAATACAAAGCTGTTGCTCAAGTGTATGATAATGATGGCAATAAAATAGGTGGAACTACCGAGGGTTTAATCACCTTTAATGAAGCTGGAGCTTTAGTTTCTAATACCTTAAATTCAGTAGATAACAACGGTACAAGAGTTAATATAAATCTTGGTTCATATTATGATCCAAATATACCAAATTCAGGTTATGATGGACTTCATGCCTTACAAAACAAACAACCTTCAGTACATACACAAACAGATGGTAAAGGCGAAGGGTTTTTAAATAATTATTCTATTAACACAGATGGTACTATCATTGCCACTTTTACTAACGGCGATCAAATAGCCATGGCAAAACTTGCTTTGTTTAATTTTACAAACGAACAAGGCTTAGAAAAGCTAGGAGAAAATCTTTATGGACAAACTAGCAACAGTGGCAATCCAACCTTTTTGCTTGATGCTAATGGAAATTTCAGCACAGCAACATTTAAAGGCTCTTATTTAGAGCAATCTAATGTAGATTTATCGGTAGCTTTTACAAATTTAATTACTTTACAAAAAGCTTATGATTCAAGTAGTAAAAGTATCACAACAGCTGATCAAATGATACAAAAAGCAATCAACATGAAACGCTAATTTTAGCCTTTCATGATGGTTCTTTTGAATTTTTTTCTAAAATATATTTTATTTCTTGCTCAAAAAACTCATACACCCTAAGTTGCACCAAAGCTTCTTCTTCATTTTTATCCATCAAACGCTCAAGCCTATGGAAATTAATCTTTTTTGCATATCTTGGATTTTTCTTTAAAAGCAAAGCAATATTTTTAAGTAAAGCATCTAAACTAAGCTCATTTTTTAAAACTCTATCTACATATTCTTTAGAAGTTTGTACTAAAATCGCCTGCCTACTTTTATCATCTGGATAAACTTCATTTGCAATATCAGCCAAAACTTGCCAAATTTCTGCTTTTATAGTCTTATTTGCCACGATAATAGCAGCAAAAGATTTTGCTCTAAATTCTAAAGACAAATGGCTAGGAACAAAAAATTCTCTAAATTTAGATAAAAAGTTTGCAAATATACTCAACATACTTCACCTCAATGTTTTTTAAGATATTTTAAGGTATTATTTCAACTGCCTTCTCTTAGACCTGTGCAATGCTATTTTTAAGCACCGCTTCAGGGTGGGAACACAGCAGAGCACTTAGACTTAGTGTGTGCCGCAGTCATCTGGGAGAGGGTTTTTAAAGTTTAAAATACCCTTTAATATCCTCACAAATTCTAAAGAAATTTACCCCATTAATAGTCGGATTTGTTTTAAAATACTCATACATTCCTACAAAACCACTTTCAAGCTCTTTAGACTTTACTCCATAGCTAATCGATAAAGCTGCTTCTATAAAAGCTGCTAATTTATCACAATACTTCAAAGCCTTTCCATCAATAGCCTTAAAACGATCCTCATTAACCGCATCTAAACTACCACTATAAACACTTGGTTTGTTATTAAAAATACGATTTTCAAATTCATTTTTTACAAAGGCACTTTCTTCATTTTGTCCTTCTCTAATACCAAGTATATAGCTAAATTCTTCTCTAAAAGATAGTGGTATAAAAGGTAAAATTTTCTCATTAATAAGCTTCATTTCATACTCATTGATGATTTCATTTAAACCATCTATGCCATATTTTACCGGAGAGATGATATCTCTAGTTAAACTTTCAGGCAAATCATGAAACAAAGCACAATAAAAATTGCTTTCTATTCTACCATCGCATGCTTTTACTTCTAAAGAATAAAAATAAGACAAAATAGCTACCACAAGCATATGTCCTAAAACTGCAGTTTCTGGAATCCTTGGAGTTTGCGCCCATCTTTTTTGAAAACGCAAACGCCCGCTTAGATCGATTATTTTAGAAATTTTTTGATTAAGAGCTATTTTTCTTGCTCCGATTAATTCATAATAATCTTCTAATTCTTCTTCAACCTTAGCCTTAATCTCATCAATATCACTTAAAAACGAGCTAGTTTGATAAACTATATTAAACTCCCACCTTGTCGCAAAATACGAAGCAGCTTTTAAAATAAGTCTTTCTTTAGCATAATCTTTACCTTGTAAAAAAAGCTCATAGCGTTTTAAAAACTCACTATTTTCAATATCTTGAATCATCGGTGCGATTTTACTTAACACCCAAGCACTTACCTGCTCATTTTTTGCACGCGTTATTTCATGGTACACATCAGGGCGTATATCAGTCACTACTACCCTACTTAAAAACTCAAAAATCCCCGCTTCTATGATAAAGCGCATATTGACATCTTTTTCCATTTTAGCAATGAAATAAGCAATGATAAATTTATGTGCTTGCTTATCAAGCTCGACTAAATTTGTCATTCTAGGATAATCATTCCACCTTGATATAGAAGCAGCTTTAAAAATATGCTCTATTAATTCTACACTAATCATTTATTTCCTTTTTTTGCTGTGATTTTACTTTATTTTATAATCTTTAGCAAATTTTATTTTGATATTATGATTTAATGTTTTATTGTTAAGTAATGCAATAAGAAGAATTTGAGATTAACAAGCTTATGTCAATAAAAATTATAAAACTAGCTTTAAATCATCAAAAAAGCTCTTTTGTTTTATAGAGTGTATATCCTTCATAATAATAGCTTGCATCAATCCCTCTTGCAAAAATATTAAAACTATAAATATCATCACTCAAAGCATTTTGAAGTAAAATTTTTATCTCTATATCTTTAATAGGACTTCTTTGCATAGCCATTATATAATCATCTTTATCAATCAAACTCCAATCAATCACTTTTTTCAACTCTTTTTTAAGTATTAAATCAAGCCAAATTCTCATGCTTCTGCCATTTCCTTCTCTAAAAGGATGAGCTACATTCATTTCTACATATTTTTCTACAATTTGTTCAAAGCAAGATTGTTCCATAAGTTCTATTTTTTTAATTGCCTCATGTAAATAAACAGCAGGAGCAAATCTAAAATTTCCTTTTGAAATATTTACCTCTCTTATTTTTCCTGCAAAATCATAAATATCTTCAAATAATTTTTGATGAATTACCCTTAAGCTTTCAAAACTTCCTGCTTTTAATGTATCTAAAAAACCACTTTCAAATAAAGCTTTTGCCTTTAGTTTGCTTATTCTTTCTTCTTCTTTGGCCAATTCTAGTTGATTTTTTATACCAAGTTTATTTGTAAGTATCATTTTAAACCTTTAAAGTTTATATTTTATAAGATATTTAATATAAACTTTATTAAATTTATGACTTAAAACTCTTTTGTTTCGTTTAACTTAAGATAAATTTCATCATTTTTACCAAGTTCTTTATGATGATAAATGCTAAAAATATGTCCTTCCAAACTCACACTTATCTCATAAAAATCCCCATAAAATACGCATTCTAAAACGCTAGCTTTTAAAGGGGTTTGTGAAGTTGAAATTTGTATATCATTAGGGCGCAAAATGCCATTTTTACTTTGCAAATATGCTTTGAATTTCTCATCCAAAATTGTATTTGGATCTATAAAAAATGCCTCGCCCAAAAAGCAAGCACTATCTATATTTTTAGGCTTATAAAAAAGCTCTTTAGCGCTTCCATAGTCTAAAATTTTCCCATCCTTAATCAAAGCGATATTATCTGATAAATAAAAAGCATCGTCTTTATCATGTGTGACAAAAATAGCACTAAGCTTATGTTCTTTCAAGATATTTTTGATTTCTTTGCGCATTTTAACGCTTAAAGTGTGATTTAAATTTGAAAAAGGTTCATCAAAAAGTATGATTTTTGGCCTTGCGACTATGGTTCTTGCTAGTGCTACTCTTTGTGCTTGCCCACCGCTTAGCTCATTTGGATAGCGCTTTAAAAGCGTATTTAAATTTAAAATTTCTAAAACTTCATCAAGTCTTTGTTTTTGCTCGTTTTTACTTAAAGAGCTTATACCAAAGCATATATTTTCTTCTACATTTAAGTGCGGAAACAAAGCATAATCTTGAAACAAAACCCCCACATCACGCTCTTGAGGGGCTAAATACACATTCTTAGAAGCAACTAATTTATCCCCTATATAAATACTACCATCATTTATTTCAAAAAAACCTGCTATACAACCAAGCAAAGAACTCTTACCACAGCCACTTTCTCCCAAAATACTGACAATCTCACCTTCTTTTAAGCTCAAAGAAATTCCTTTTAAAACCTCTGTTTTTCCAAAAGATTTGTAAAGATTGTCAATTTTTAAGATTTCCATTATTGTCCTTTTTGGTTGTTTTTATTTTGCAAATAATGCATTAAAAATGTAGGGATAATCCCAAATAACACTATAATTAAAGATGGCAAAGAAACATTGTAAATTAACTCATTTTCACTATAAGCAAATACAAGCGATGAAAGCGTTTGAAAACCTGAAGGTGAAAGTATAGTCGAAATAGGCAATTCTTTTAAAATATCCACACAAATAATCACTACAGCTAAAGCTAAATAATGCTTCATCAAAGGAAAATGAATTTGAGTGAAAATTTTAAATGGTTTTGATTTTAAGGTTAAATTTGCATAGTCTATGTTTTTAGAAATTCGCTCATAGCCTGATTGAGTTGCAAAAACCCCTGAAGCTAAAAATCTCACAAAGTATCCAAAAAACAACACCAAAAATCCACCACCTATGGCATATTCAAAAGATAAAAGATCAAAAATATAATTTAACACACCCAAAATCACTAAAATTCCCACAGCTACCACAGCTCCAGGTAAAGAATACCCCAAAGTCGTAAGCCAAAGGATGATTTTAGAAGCTTTTGTATCATTTAAACGCACTACAAAACATAAATAAAACGCCACCCCTACAATAGCAAAAGAACTCACCAAAGCCACGCTAAGGCTATAAAATGCAGGTGTTAATACATTGCTTAAATTTTGCATAAAATCAAACCCAGCCCAATAAACAAGCCATATAATAGGCACAACAAAGGCTAAAAATGCCACTAAAAAGCACCATAAAAAGGCTAAAAATGCCTTAAAGCCTTTTAACTCATCTTTTGGAGTAGGTAAAAATACATTTTGATTAAAACCTTTTTTACCTCTTTGAATTTTTTCTAAAAGCATTAAAAGTGCGATAAACACAAGCAAGGCTACGCTCAAAGCCACAGCACTGACTTCATCACCACCGCTTCCCCATGTTCTAAAAATTCCTGCACTAAAAGTATCTACACCAAAATACGCCACCAAGCCATAATCACTCAAAACCTCCATAGCCACCAACAGCAAAGCACCTACTATACCCACACGGCAAAATGGCAAAATCACTTTAAAAAATGTTTTTAAATTAGAAGCCTTAAGCGTTTTAGCACTTAAAATGATATTACCAAGCCCATAAGCAAAAGTATTTTTAGCAAAAAAATACACATAAGGATAAAGCGCAAAAGATAAAATCACAATCACACCATATGCATTCATGATATCTATACGCCTATCAACACCTAAAAGCGTGGGAATTAAACCTTGAAATTCAAATAAATCAATCCAAACAAAACCCATCACATAAGAAGGTATTGCCAAAGGTAAAATCAAAAACCATTCAAAAAATTTCGAGCCAAAAAATTTATAAAAAGCTATCAAATAAGCACTAATTAATCCTATAATCAAACACAATACTAAAGTCCCAAACAATATAAAAGCACTACCAAAAATATAACGCGGCAAGACATTTTTACTCAAATGTTTTAAGGTGTTAATATCTATAAAAGGAAGGTGTAAGATAATAGCAAGTATAGGCAGTATAATTAAACCACAGAAAAAAAAGGTGGCAAAAGACCACCTTAGACTTAAAAATTTCAAATTTTATTTTTCCTTAAAATTATTTCCATTGAACTTCATCAAAAATCATTAAAGCTTCTTTAGCATTACCCCAGTAAGCTTCAAAATTTGGTTTTTCGATTTTAAACTCACCCCATGATTGTAAAATTTTAGCAGGTTTTACTTCTTTATTTACCGGATACTCATAGTTTTGGTTTGTTAAAATTTCTTGTGCTTCTTTTGAAAGCATAAACTCGATAAATTTAACCGCAGCTTCTTTATTTTTAGAAGTTTTTAAAACACCTATACCGCTTACATTGATATGTGTTCCTCTATCATCTTGGTTTGGAAAAATCACTTTTACTGAATTTGCAGCTTCAACATCTTTAGAATTTTTTGAATTTGCTAAATGTCCTAGATAATAACTATTTGATATAGCTACATCGCCTTCTTTTGCATAGATTGCACGAATTTGATCACGATCCCCACCCTTTGGAGTGCGTGCAAGATTATTTGCTATGCCTTGTGCCCATTCTTTTGCTTTTTCTTTGCCCAAGGTATCAATCATTGCACTTAATAAAGAAATATTATAAACATTATTTGAACTTCTTACTAAAACTTTACCTTTAAATTTAGGATCAGTTAAATCTTCATAAGTTTTAATCTCTCCATCTTTAATTCTATCTTTAGAAGCGATGATGATTCTTGCTCTTGTTGTAAAAGCATACCATTCGTTGTTTTTACCTCTTAATTCTTTTGGAGAAAGTTTTTCTAACTCAGGTGAGCTAACTGATACGAAAAGATTATTTGTACGAACTTGCTCTAAATTTCCCGCATCAGCAGTCATAAATAAATCTGCTTTTGAATTTTTACCTTCAACCTCTAATCTTTTAGCAAGTTCATTAGCCTTAGCTTGCACCACATTTACACTAATGCCTGTTTTTTCTTGAAATAATTTGAAAATTCCTTTATCGCTATCATAATGACGATGAGAATAAATCGTAAGCTCTTGAGCGCTTAAACTCATAGCAGCTAGTAAAGATAGTAAAACTACTTTTGCTTTCATTTTATAAATTTCCTTAATTTTAAATTTTGAAATTGATAAGGATTATTATATTAATAATTCACTTTATATTTACTTAAATTGATACACATAATCATTTTAAAATAAAATGATACAAAATTAACATAAATCAAGATATTTTTTCTCTCATTTTTATATAATCATCAAAAATACAATATGCAAAGGAGAAAAAATGACACAAGAACAAATTCAAATCATCAAAGATTGCGTGCCGATTTTACAAAAAAATGGCGAAGTTTTAACTAAAGAATTTTATAAAATCATGTTTGAAGAGTACCCTGAAGTAAAACCTATGTTTAATATGGAAAAACAAGCTTCAGGCGAGCAACCAAAAGCTTTAGCAATGGCTATTTTAATGGCGGCAAAAAATGTAGAAAATTTAGAAAATATGAGAAGCTTTGTTGATAAAGTAGCTATCACTCATACAAAATTAAATGTTAAAGAAGAACATTATCCTATAGTCGGTGCTTGTCTTTTAAAGGCTATTAAAGTAGTGTTAAATGCAGATGAAACTACACTAAAAGCTTGGGAAGAAGCTTACAAAGCTATCGCACAATTTTATATAGACATTGAAAAAGAAATTTATGCAAAAGCTAAGTGACATTAGGCTTTGATTTTCAAAGCCTATTTTAAAAATGCTATTCCTGCTTTAGCTATTTTTACATCCTCATCTAAGTGTGCTCCACCCACACCTATGCCACCAACAACAACTCCATCTATAAAAATCGGCACCCCACCAGGCATAATGGAAAACTTATCATCTAAATAACGAATATCCTCAGGTATTTTACCCTCTTTTACACCTTTAAAAATAATCGCTGTTTCCCTTTTTTGTGAAGTGGCTGTGTAAGCTTTTTTATAACTAGCATTAAGCGTATGTACACCCGCTTTATCATCTCTTAAAACCGCTAAAATTTGACCGGATTTATCTACTATGGTAATGCTTACATAAAAGCCATTTTTTCTTGCTTCTTTCTTTGCAAGATCCAAAATCCCTTCAACAATTTGTGTAGTTAACACAGGCTCTTTTACAAGCTCAAAAGATTTTGCCATTAAACTTACTCCTAAAAACACACACAAAATGAGTAATTTTTTCATTTTTTTCCTTTAAAATTTTTCTACCGCATTTTTTGCTAGTTCTTTTATATCGCCTTTTAATTCACAAATTTGACCATTTTGTGCGAGTAAAATTCTATCAGCCATATCAAAATACACATCATCATGAGTTATAGCAAATATAGTAATGCCTTTTTGCTTTAAAAGTGGCAAAAGTTTAGTATAAAAAAATTTTCTAAACATAGGATCTTGATCAGCGGCCCACTCATCTAAGATCAAAATATCTCTTTTTTCAAGCAAAGCATTAAGCATAGCTAGACGCTTTTTTTGTCCAGCTGAAAGTTTTATAGTGCTAAAAGTATTTTCTACAAGCTCTACTTTTTCATTTAGCTCTAAAATTTCAAGCCAATATGCTAAATCCTCTTTGCTAAATTTCTCATCTTCTAAAACATGCTCAAACAAATGAAAATCACCAAAAATAGCACTAATTAAACTTCTATACTCATAAATATTTTCTGAAGTTATTTTTTCATCATCTAAAAAAATACTTCCTTTGAAGTCTGTAAAAAGCCCTGCTAAAATCATAGAAAAAGTAGATTTACCGCTACCGTTTTTACCTATTAAAAATACACATTCGCCTTTTTTAAGCTCAAAATTTACAGGTTTTAGAGCAAATTTTTCATTGTATGCAAAAGATACATCTTCAAAACAAAGTTTTTGCCAAGTTTTTTTATTTTGACTGAGTTTAAACTCATGAGAATAATTTTCTAAATTTAAATTTGAAATTTTATCTAAAGCGATTTTTGCCATCATAAGCGTAGGAAAACTCCCTATCATAGCTCCAAGTGGCGCTCTTAAAAAAAGCACACTTAAAGCAATAGTCGTAGCACTTTGCAAACTAGCAAGCTCATAGCTTAAAGCTATATAAAACTCCACTCCTACTAAGGCTAGCATAGCACTATTGCTCCAGTTGTTAGATAAAATATGCAAGATATTTCCCATAGTAGAGCTTTTTTTCTTTTTTAGAGCATTTTTTTCAAACTCATTTTCATAATAATACTTCGCCCTTAAAGGATTTAAGGTTAATTCTTTATGTCCTTGTAAAATATTTTGATAGTTTTTTTGCAAAGCATCATCATTTTCCCTAGCATTTTTAAAATAAAAATACACCTTGCTCATCAAAAAATTATCCACCAAAAAAACACACACTATCCACGCTAAACACAAAAAGAAAATTTCCAAAGAAAGATAAGCTATATAAGCACTTACACAAATAATCAAAACACTTGATTGTATAAATTCAGGAAGTCTTAAAAGCCCAAAAGAAATACTACGCACATCATTATTTAAAGAAGCTAAAATCTTTGCCTTAGTAGTGTTTAAAATACTCAAAACACTTGTATCTAAAATTTGCTTTACAACCCTTCTTTGCATTTTAAAAATAAAGCTTTGCCCAAACGAGCTTAGAGCAATTTCCACAAAAGAAGAACTCGCAAAAAACACAAGCAATAAAAGCACAAAATACACAATCATATTTGAGTTTTCAAGACTAGTTTTTAATAAAAACTCATTGATAAAAACTAAAGTCAATACACCTAATATACTCGTAAAAATACTAAAAAGCAAAAAAAGAATGATTTTAAGTTTATTTTCTTTAAAAAGTATCAATATAAATTGCAACTTTAACTACCACTTAAAAAATACACCCTAGTAGCCAAGTCTTTAAAAGCTTTAGAGTGGATTAAACTTTGACAAGCTTTGGATTTTGAAGTGCTTGGAAATTTGCTTTGACTAAAAGCATTTAAAGCTTCATGTAACTGGGTTTTTATGCTTTGATTTTTAGGATCTTTCAAAGCTTGATTTTTTAAATCTGCTATATTTTGGACTTTGCTTTTTTGAGCATTATCTACCATAAGTGCTAAAAGCAAAATGCTTTCTTTATCTACAAAAAGCACTTTAAAACACTGCTCATCATTTCCCACGCTAAAATCAAGCTCTTTGGTGGAATTTTGCAAAGTTGATAAATCTTCATTTTTTATATTTGCTACATTACTCATCAAAGCTATGCTTGAAAGACTTTCATTTTTTAACACATAAGAACTTACATCATTGATAAAAGTTTTTAAATTTCCCAAAGCTTGAGCTGTGCTTGCTTCATCTTTACTTGTACTAAATTTTGGCAAAGCAACTGCTGCTAAAACCCCAAGTATAATCACCACAAACACAAGCTCTATAATAGTAAAAGCCTTTTTCATAATACACCTTGTAAATTTTTCACTTTAGGGCTTATAAGATCATCTTCAACGCTTACAAATTCTTTACGCTCATAAGCTTCACAAGCTGCCCTTGCTATCATCAAAGCATTGTCTGAGCAATACTCAAGCGGAGCTAGCAAAAGCTCACATTGATAGCTTTGGCATAAATGTTCTATTTGACTTCTTAGGCTTAAATTTGCACTAGCTCCACCCACTATGCCAAAGCGTTTAAATTTATACTCTTTAAAAATTTTTTCTAACTTGTTTAAAATATGAGCTATAGCTGCTTTTTGAAATGCAAAGGCGATTTTGCTTTTACGCTCTAAGCTTAGCTCTTCTTTTAAAATTTCCAAACGCACTTGGTTTTTAAGCCCTGAAAAACTATAAGCTAAATTTTTAGAATGAAGCAAAGGTATACTAAATTCCAAATCACTTTCTTTTACATTTTTAGCTAAATTTTCTATGATAGCTCCACCAGGATAGCCAAGCCCCATCATTTTTGCTACTTTATCAAAACTTTCTCCAAAGCTATCATCAGTTGTTCTTGCTAGTTCTGTGATTTTACCTTGCTCATTAATAAAAAGCACCATAGTATGCCCACCACTTACAAGCAATACACCCATATCAAAACTAGCTTTTTTATCTAAAAACATAGAATAAATATGTCCTTTTAAGTGGTTAATCGCTATGAGTGGTAAATTTAAACTAATGGCAAGCATTTTAGCCATAGCAACCCCGCCTATTAAACTCACACTAAGACCAGGTTCATTTGTAACTGCTATGGCACAAAGCTTATCAAAGTATTTTTGGCATTTTTCTAAGATTTTAGGTAAGGCTTCACTGTGTAATCTAGCAGCAAGCTCAGGCACTACTCCACCATAAACACTATGGGCATTTTCTTGAGAAATTTTTGTATGAAAAATGCATTCAAAGCTGTTTTTATCTATGATAGCAATAGAACTATCATCACACGAGCTTTCTATGGCAAGGATTAAGCTTTTCATTGAAATTCCACTAAAACCATACCGATAAATTTGTCTTTTTGCTCTGCTTTTTCTATGGCTTTTGCAGGTATGTTTGCTTTTTTGATTTCTTTAAAATTTGTCTTTTTTTCTAAGGCTTGATCGGCTAAATTAGCATTTTTTAATTCATAAAATTCCACTCTATAAATTTTTCTTTTTTTATCTAAAGAATAACGACTTTGCATTTGATTTTTGCTAATTTCTATACCGCTTTCATCATTACCCCTATCAAAACCTATGACATTAACCCTTACACCCACAATGGAAGGAATTTTAAAGCTATTTTTTACCATGATTTTTTGAGCAAAATTTGTTTGTATGTTTTTACCATCTACTATCATTTCAACACTATCTAAGGCGTTTGAAAATTCAAAGTATTCAGGGTATAGTCTAGTTTGCAAGCGATTGCCGTAATTGACCGAGTATGAATTAGCATTTGAAATCACTGCTGTAATTTCATTGCTTGCTTCATAATTTAAAGCTTGATTAACAGGGAAAGGCAAGAAATTTATAGCATTAGTAGGTTTGTCAAGATAAAGTAAAATTTTATCATTAAAAAGTCTTACTTCTAAAGGCTTTTCAATAGCTCTATAAACCCCATTTGGAGTTAAATCAAAAGTTCTTTGAAATTCTATATTTGCCTTTTTTAGATAATACTCCACCGCCAAAAGATGATAATATACTCTTAAGTGTGTTGGTAAATTTTTGCTCGCTTCGTTAGCAAAGGCTGCTTTGTGATTTGACACTACAAAATAAGTTAAAGCCTTTAACATATCTTTATCATTACTTTCTTGGGTTTTGGTGTTTTTTAAATGATATTGATGTTCTTCTTTTACCAAAGCTTTGTTGATATTTTCCACCGCTTCTTTAGCTATGCTTTCTAAGTCTGCATATTTTGTAGAATTTACCTCGCTTTGATCAATAATGCTAGTATTACCCCAGCGGTTTGGATTTTTATCTTTGCTTTCATATTGAGGTCTATAAAAACCACTTCCATCGTGTAAATTTATGACCATATTAACTTCAGGATCCAAAATAAGCTTTTTTATACGCTCTATGGTGTGAAAATCAGGATCGCTTTCATCTATATGGGCAAATTTTCTATTTAAATCTCCAAAATTTCCCCTATTTCTAGCAATAATACTTTCAAAAGCCAAATTTGGCGCAACGATGATTTTACCTTTAGTGATATTATAATCACTCAAAAGCAAACTAGCTGCATGAAACCCACCTGGCTCATCTCCTTGTATGCCTCCAAGTATTAAAACTGTGTTGTTATCGTCCAAACTTTTTCCATTTTCTTTCACACTAAATTCTAAAGCAAAAACCGCATTTATAAAAATCAAAACACTTAAAAAATATCTCACTTCATATCCTTATCTAAATAAAGCCTTACTTGTTTATCGTACTCAAAAACATCTTCAATTTGGTTAATCTTTGGCACACCAAAATGATCTAATGCTTTGAAAATTCCTTTAGCTATGTCTAAAAACTGTGCTTTTTGGGCTAAAAATTGATACACCATATACTCATTTGCACTATTTATAATCACACCCAAATCAGGCTCTTTCAAAAGCTCATCTTTGAGTGAAAATATAGGATATTTTTTTAAACTAATTTTTTCAAATTTTAAACTTGGCATAGCTAATAAATCTAAATTTTCTATAAAGCTTTGATCATGCTCATCTAAAATCGCTTGAGCTATAGACAAACGCATATTTGCATGAGAAAAATACGCACTTATACCACCATCTTTAAATTCACATAAAGCATGCACTAAAGATTTTCTTTCTATCAAAGCATCTATTTGCTTAATGCCATAAAGACGATAAGCTTCGATGATTTCAAAAAGCTTATTGCACATACTAGCACTATCTATGGTGATCTTAGCCCCCATGCTCCAGTTGGGGTGCTTAAGGGCTTCTTTTACGCTAACATTTTTTAAATCTTTGATTTTATAATTATAAAAGGCCCCGCCACTTGCTGTGATGAAAAGTTTTTTAATGTTTTTTCTTTTATCTATCAAACACTTTAGCGCTGCGTGTTCGCTATCTATAGCTTTAACCTTAGAAGTGTCAAAAAATTTCCCTGCTACTACTAGGCTTTCTTTATTTGCTAGGGCTAAAGTTTTACCAAGTTTTTGTGCCATAAGACTTGAGTTTAACCCTGCAAAACCTACTATAGCATTTATCACCAAAGAGCTTTTACACTCAGCTATCATCGCTTTTAAGCCCTCTTGGCCACAAAAAATCTTATCATGATCAACCAAGGTTTTATCTTTTTCATCTTGGATACATACAAATTTAGGTTTAAAAAGAGCTATTTGCTCATTTAAAAGCTTGATATTTTTACCACAAGATAAAGCTTCTATGCTTATGTTTTTTTCTTTAGCAATAAAAAGAGTATTAACCCCTATACTTCCCGTGCTTCCAAGTACAATCATACTAAAGTTGCCATTGCAAATGCTGCAATGATAACAGCATCAATTCTATCTAAAACTCCCCCATGCCCTGGGATTAAATTACCGCTATCTTTAATGCCTGCTTGTCTTTTAAAATAGCTCTCAAGCAAATCCCCTATCACAGCAAAAATAGCTACGATTAAAGATATATAAATACTTTTTACTAAGCTAAATTCAAAAGAGCCTATGATAGTTCCTAAAATCCCTGCACAAACTATGCCACCTACTACACCTTCTAGAGTTTTATTTGGACTTGTTGGAGAAAAAGCTCTCTCGCCAATGAGTTTTCCTATAAAATACGCCCCACTATCACAAGCAACAACAATCACTATAAGCCAAAACAATACAAACATACCCTCATAGCTTAATACTTGATAAAGCATTAAAATAGGTAAAGTAGGATATATATAAGGCATAAGCTCATTTAAATTTTCACTTTTTTTATAAACTAAATATCCCAAAATCAAAATCAAAGCCATAAGACCTATAAAGAAAGGTTTATCTAAAAATGCTCCTATTGCAAAAATACACAAAGCCACAAAAGCACTTGCGTGTTTGCTTTTAAACATAGCTTTTGCTTCATTAAATGCCAAAAACAATAAAACACCAAAAATAGCAAAATTAATCAAAAAATTATCCACTAAAGCAACAACAGCTATCACAGCTATCATCACAATAGCACTAAGAATTCTTGTCTTTGAAAACATTTTTATCCTTTCTATATACTTAAATCAAGCAAATGAGAGCTTTTTTTAACTACTTCTTGCTCTTCTTGTTCATCTTCATCTTCTTGCTCTTGTTCTTGATGATGTTTAGAATGCTTTTTTTCTTCCTCTTGTCTTTCTTTTACCTCATCGCTTACTTCGTGAGTTTGATTGACTTTTTCAAGTTTTTCAACTGTTTTTTCTTTTGCTTGAAACTCACTCATATTCACTAAAGTCGCAAAAGAATCTTTTGCTAGCTCATTGCTTACTTGTGCTGAATGTACCGGTGTATTTTGGTTAGCATAATTAACGCCACCTATGGGACTTATAGGCATATTCACTCCTTTAAAATGCTTATAGTCTTATAATTTGTATAATTTACAAAAGCCTTTTCTCTAACCTTAACAAAATTCTTACTCGTATAATCGACCAAATAAGCTCCAGAGCTTAGCTTGGAAAATTCCACACAAAGCTTTGCTGCAAATTCTAGCACTAATTGACTTATTTTTAATTTATTTGAAGTAATGATCACATGCGCACTAGGATAATCTTTCACATGCAACCAAATATCATCTTTTTTAGCTATTTTTAATAAATACTCATTAGCTTTTTCATTGCGTCCTACGCTGATTTTAAACTCATCAAAATAAAAGCTACTAACTCCTGCGTTTAACTCTTCTTTTTTAGTTTTTTTGCTTTTTTTAGGCATTAAAACTTCTAATTCTCGCAAAGAAGTGCTTTTAGTGATTAAATCTTTTAAATTGATTAAAAAATCAAGTTTTTCGCTTAAAATTTCTCTTTCTATGTTGATATTTTTAGCCTTTTGTTTTAGCTTTTTAGCCATTTTGTAAAATTCATTCGCACTGTTTTTAGGTGTATCTTCGAGTTTAAAAGCAAGTTCATTTGCACTAAAATCTTGCAAAATAAATTCTCTTTGATAATCTTTTAAAGAATTTAAATTAGCAAATAAAACATCTGCTTTTTGGCTTAATTCTTGAGCTTTTTTTAACAAATTACTTTCTTGCTCTAAATTTTCTATACTCTCTTTAAGGGTAAAGATTTTTTTATCTACATTTAAAAGTTTATTTTCTTTTATATCTTTTAAGCGCTCTTGTTGTAACTTTTTAGCACTTTCTTTAAAATACGCATTAAAATCATCAATCTTTATAAATTCTTCTTTGATTTCATAAGCTTTTAAAGCTTGAAGTTTTTCGCCTATTTTTACAATACGGTAGCTTTTATCTATATGACGCAAAGCTTCTATGATAATATCATTAGTGTCTGTGATGATTACATTAGTGTTTTTTCCTGTAAATTCAAAATAAATCTTAGCCCCATAAGCTTTGTAAGATTTTTCTGACAAAACTTCAAAAGATAAAATTCTATTATTTTCTAACACTTCTAAATTCAAAATCTTTGCATTAGAAAAGTATTTTTTTAACATAAAATCAAAAGGTGCGTTATAGACTTTTGCTTGAAGTTTATCTTGGTAAATTCCACTTTTTCCACGCGTTAAGTCTAGTATAAAAGCTTGATGATCTAAGCTAAGCTCTAAGATATTATCATCAAGGCGTTTGAGATAATTTAGTCTTTGAAATTGTTTAAAATAATCTTTTATTTGTATTAAATCTGTATATTTCATAAATGTATTATAAAATATTTTGATGAATTTATGAGGTTTTTATGAATGAAAAAATTCCTTATCCTTGTGTGATTTTATGTGGTGGAAAGTCCTCACGTATGGGAGAAGATAAAAGCTTATTGCAAGTAGATGATAAAAACTTAACTCTTTATCAATATGAAAAAATGTCAAGAATTTTCACCCAAGTTTTTATTAGCACCAAAAAAGATAAATTTCATCAAAAAAACTTAGCACTTATTTTAGATGAGGATTTAAACAACTATTCTCCACTCATTGCCTTAAATTCCATACTTAAACATTTTCAAAACACCTATGTATTTATCCTTAGTGTAGATACTCCAAACATAAGCAAAGAAAGTATTTATAAGCTTTTTCATCATCTAAAAGCGCAAAACATACTCTTAGCAAGCACAAAAAAACACAAGCATTATTTATGTGGATTTTATCATAGTAAAATTTTTGAAAAAACTTTGCAATTTTTACAAGAAAATAACCACAAACTAGCCCTTTTTTGTGATACAATGAAAGCAGAATTTATAGAATTTGAAAATGAAAATGAATTTATAAATTTAAATTATTTTAACGAATATAAAAAGTGGCTTTATGAAAAAAACAATTCTACCCATACTATGTGCTTTTAGTGCCTTAGCAAATGAGGATTTAATCAATCAAGCCTTAGAATATGAAAGGCAAGGTAAGTATAAAAAGGCTATGCAAATTTATAAAAGCTTAGCTTTAAAAGATACAGCAAAAACAAAAAATTTAGAACTTTCTCTTAATAATGAGCAAAATACAACAAAAGAACGTAAAATAGATGATTTTAACCCAAGAAGTGAAGCTTTGGCAAATTACCTTGGCACAGAAAAATCATACAATCCTTTTGGCATTAGCACGCATAATCTTAGTTATTTTATGCCTGTTTCTTATAGTTTTAGCAAAAGAGATTATAAAAGCACTGAAACTAAATTTCAAATTAGTCTTAAAAAAACTCTTTTTGAAAATCTTTTAGGTTTAAACGAAAGCTATAACATAGCTTATACACAAATTTCGTGGTGGCAACTTTATGAACATTCATCGCCTTTTAGAGAAACTAATTACTTGCCTGAATTTTTCATCAATTTTCCTATAAGTGGGCATGGGACTTTTGAAAATTTAAAAAATATACGCGTTGGTTTATTGCACGAATCAAACGGGCAAGATGATCCAGATTCAAGATCTTGGAATAGAATTTATCTAAGCAATGCGTGGTTTTTTGGAGACTTTATGTTTATACCTAGAGTTTGGCTAAGAATTCCTGAAAAAAGCTCAGAAGATGATAATCCTGATATAGAAAAATATTTGGGCAACTTTGATATCAATCTTGCTTATACCCAAGATGATTATTTTATCAATATCTTATGGCGTAATAATTTAAATTTTGCTAATAACCGCGGTGCAGTAGAAATAAGCGGAGCTTATAAAATTTCTAACAATGGCTTGTATATTTACACTCAGTATTTTAATGGTTATGGTGAGAGTCTTATTGAGTATAATAAATCTTCAAGCAGACTCTCAAGTGGAATTTTGCTAATGTATTAAAGCAAGCAAAATGCTATAACACTACCTAAAATAAGCAAAGAGCCATTAAAACATAAAAAGGTTGGTACGCAAGTATCTTTGATGTGATCACCTTGCTTATCTGCATTAAGTCCTACGCTCACTCCCAAAGTCGTTTCACTAGCAGGCGATCCTGCATCACCTAAAGCTCCAGCAACACCGATGATAAAAATAATCGCAGCAGGTGAAAAACCAAGCTCTATACATATAGGACAAAACAAAGCAGCAATGATAGGAATAGTACCAAAAGAACTGCCTATGCCTATAGTAATTAAAAGACCTATAGCTAACATGATAAAAATAGCTAAAAAGTGACTTTGCTCCATAAAAGGCACGCTTGTTTTTACAAGCTCAGCTATACCCCCACTTTGTTTTAAAACCTCTCCATACCCTGAAGCAACAAGCATTACAAAAGCTATATAACCCATGATTTTAAGCCCATCATCAAAGACCAGATTAACTTTGTTATATTCTACTCCGCCCAAAATCACCATCAATACAAAACCTAAAAGCCCTGATAAAGGTAAATTGTGCGTTAAAATTTGCAAAATCAAAGTCAATCCAAGGCCAGCTAAAACACCCCATTCTTTTTTACTCATTTTTAAATTTTCAAAATCCATTTTGGCAATTTGCTCTTCTTGATATTCTCTTGGTTTAGCATAAAATACAAACACAGCCAAAAACAAACCAACTAGCATACAAATAGCCGCAAAAGCCATAGTTTGAGAAACTTCTCCTAAGCTAATTTGCACTCCATTTGAATTTAAATTATCCACAAGCAAAGTTTGAAAAATAAGCCCAAATCCCAAAGGCACTACCATGTAAGGAGTTGTAAGTCCAAAGGTTAATGCACAAGCTATGGCTCTACGGTCTATTTTTAATTTATTAAAAAGTCTCAACAAAGGTGGAATCAATAAAGGCACAAAAGCCACATGGATAGGGATTAAATTTTGTGAAAAACAAGCAATAAATGCCAAAGAAAGTATAAGTAAGTATTTTTTATGTGAAATATAATGCGAAACTATTTTAATCAAATATGCTGTTAGATTAGTTTTTGATATAGCAGCAGCCACTGCTCCAAGTAAAATATAACTTAGTGCTGTTTGTAAATTTCCTTGCATACCATCAATTAAAACTTTCATAGAATCCATCATAGCTTGCGGAAGTTGAGTAAAAAACTCCATCAAAGTTAAATGCTCTACATTCATAAATTTAGACCAAACACCCACAAAAAGCCCAGAAAGCAAAACACTAAGCAAAACATTAAACCTAAAAAAACACAAAAGCGTCATTAATACAACGCCTATAAATACCGGATTAGTTAAAAGCATTACATTCCTTAAATTAAAATAATTGCACATTTTAAATAATTTTCTTTAAAATACCATTTAAGTTTAAAAAATTTAAGCAAAAATTGCAAAATAAAAGCATAAAATGATAGTTTTTACTTTAAAAAAGGATACAAATGAGAAGTGACGCGATCAAAAAAGGACACTTAAAAGCACCAAATCGCTCTTTACTTAGAGCATGTGGCTTAAATGATGAAGATTTTAACAAGCCTTTTATAGGTGTGGCAAATAGCTATATAGATATCATCCCGGGTCATTTTTTCTTAAATGAATATGCAAAAATCATTAAAGATGAAATTCGCAAAAATGGTTGCATTCCTTTTGAATTTAATACTATAGGCGTAGATGATGGCATAGCTATGGGACATGATGGTATGCTTTATTCTTTGCCAAGTCGTGAAATCATCGCAAACTCTATTGAAACAGTAATGAATGCACACCAACTTGATGCACTAATTTGTATCCCAAATTGTGATAAAATCACTCCAGGTATGCTCATGGGGGCTTTAAGAATTAATGTGCCGACTATTTTTGTGAGTGGTGGGCCTATGAGAGCAGGAGTAAATAAACATGGAGAAAAAATCAGCCTAAGTTCTGTTTTTGAAGCAGTGGGAGCCTATGAAGCTAAAAAAATCAATGAAGATGATTTAAAAGATATAGAATGCAAAGCTTGTCCTAGCGGGGGATCATGCTCGGGTATGTTTACTGCAAATTCTATGAATACTTTATGCGAGGCTATGGGTATAGCACTAGAAGGAAATGGAACTATTTTAGCACTTAGTAAAGAAAGAGAAGAGCTTTTAAGAAAGGCTGCGCGTAGAATTTGTGAGATTGCTCTAGATGAGCATTTTAAAATTCGTAATATCATTACTAAAAAGTCCATTAACAATGCTTTAGTTGTTGATATGGCTATGGGCGGAAGCTCAAATACTATCTTACATATGCTTGCTATTGCCTATGAAGCGGGTGTAAATTTAGATATAAAAGAACTCAATCACATCAGTGCTAATGTAGCTCATATAGCCAAAATTGCTCCATCTTTAAATACTGTTTATATGGAAGATATACACAAAGCAGGTGGGGTGAGTGCGGTAATGGCTGAAATAGCTAAAAAACCAGGCCATATTTTAGAACTTGACACTCTAGATATTAGTGGAAAAACTTTAAAAGAACGCATTGAAAATGCCAACATAAAAGATGAAAACATTATAAGAAAAATAGACAATGCCTATTCAAATGTAGGTGGGCTTGCTATACTTTTTGGGAATTTAGCCAAGCAAGGCTGTGTGATAAAAACCGCAGGTATCATGGGCGAGCGTAAATTCAAAGGTAAAGCAGTTTGTTTTAACTCTCAAGAAGAAGCCATTAAAGGCATTATAAAAGGTAAAGTTAAAGAAGGCGATGTGTGTGTGATACGCTATGAAGGGCCAAAAGGTGGACCTGGTATGCAAGAAATGCTTAGTCCGACTTCATTACTCACGGGTATGGGGCTTGGTGCTAAAGTTGCACTTATAACAGATGGTCGTTTTAGCGGAGCCACAAGAGGACTTAGTATAGGTCACATTTCTCCTGAGGCTGCAGAAGGTGGGCTTATAGCGCTTTTAGAAGATGGCGATGAGATAGAAATTGATGTAGATACTTACAGCATTAATGCAAATTTAAACCAAGATGAAATCACCAAACGCAAAGCAAACTTTAAAATGCCTCATAAACAAATAAATTCAAGATGGCTTAAAATGTATCAAAAGCTTGTAAGCAATGCTAGCAAAGGCGGAGTTTTAGACTTAGAATAATTTTCTTAATTTCTTTAAGAAATTAAGAAATATCTTTTTAAATGTGAAAACAAAAATATGAAAAATTATGTTAAAGTGGCCGGGAGAAAGGGATTCGAACCCCTGGAGGTGTGACCCTCAACGGTTTTCAAGACCGCCGCTTTCGACCACTCAGCCATCTCCCGAAAGAATAAAAATATCAAGTATTAACATCGCATTGGAGGCGACATCCGGATTCGAACCGGAGATCAAGGCTTTGCAGGCCCATGCCTTACCGCTTGGCTATGTCGCCTTGAGTTACCAAAAAGTGGTGCCCGAGGCCGGACTTGAACCGGCACGGAAGAAAAATTCCGAGGGATTTTAAGTCCCTTGTGTCTACCAATTCCACCACCCGGGCGGGTGATAATGGAGCGGGAAACGAGATTCGAACTCGCGACCCCAACCTTGGCAAGGTTGTGCTCTACCCCTGAGCTATTCCCGCATTGAAATTGAAATTATATCTATTAAAGCTTAAAGATATATAAAAAATAATTTAAAATAATTTAAAAATTACAATAAACAAATAAACTTATTAAAATTAATAATATTTTTATAATCAATATGATATAAAACGGGATTTGATTTAATCAATTTAAAATATTGCATGGAGGTATTTATGTTTAGCTTTAAAAGCTTATCAAGTAAATTAACATTTATAACCTGTTTGTTAATTATAGCAATTTTAACCGTAGTTAATATTATAAATTACTATGAATCTAAAAAAACAATCAATGATTATCTGTATGAAATACAGATGAAAACAATGCTAGATGTTGCAAAGGTATATGAACTTTATGGTAATTCAAAAAGGGCAGCAATAAATTCTCTTGGACACTCAATCTCTTCCAAACCAAATATGCATCAAGACGAAATTATAGATATTTTAGGCACCTTAAAACAGTCATCAGATTTTGAACTTGTATACATTGGATTTGAGGACACTGGTAAAACATACAGATCTAATAAAGTTATTAATGATATCACAAGTGGATATGATACTAAAAATAGACCTTGGTATAAAGAAGCAAAAGCCGCTGGCAAATTAATCGTTACCGATCCTTATATCTCTGCTTCTAGCGGTCAAGTAACTGTAACATATGCTGCGCCAATTTATTCAGATGGCAAATTTATAGGTGTTGCAGCAGGAGATTACGATCTTTCAAGGTTTTCAACCGATGTTTTATCACTAGGACACTCTAATAGTTCTTATGTTGCAGTTTATGATAGAGAAGGTATTATAACCTTCCATGAAGACAAAGAAAGAATGCTTACTAAAAACGATTTAAGTATTAATATAACAAATGCTGTAAAAGCTAATCCTGATTTAGTTGATCCAAATAAAGAAGAAACCTTATTTTATGCTAAAGATGACGCAGGTAAAACTCAAGTTGCAACATGTACACAAAGTTTAAACCCTAAATATATAATCTGCTCTATCACAGAAGAATCCGTATATACTGACGCAGTAAATAGATTGTTATTTCAACAAATTATAATTGCTATTATAGCTATAATAATAGCTTTACTTTTAGTAAGATTTGCTATTATTAAAAACTTAAAACCTATTGCAATAATTACTTC
>NZ_JAKMRZ010000009.1:0-76953 GCF_025772385.1 Campylobacter sp. FU_520
GGCTAAATAAACTTTAGTTATATAGACTAAATAATTTTAAATATTTTTATTTAAAAATAACTTGACATTATTATACTAAAGTTGTATAATTATTTTGTCACTTAAAAACATTGAGTGCTAAAATAAAAAACTAAGGTTTTGTAGTGAAGTCTTATAGTAAAAAAGATTTAATTTTAAAAACCATCATTGAGACCTATCTAGAGGGTAATAATCCTGTGGGTTCTAATGAGTTAAATCATAAAGTTAGCATACCTGCTTCTACTATAAGAGTTTATTTTAAAAAATTAAGCGATGAGGGTGTATTAACACAACTTCATATTAGCAGTGGTCGCATACCAACTTTTAGTGCTATGAAGGCTTATTGGTATGAGCAACTTTGCGAAAATGAGATTGTAATTAATGATCTTGCTTTGCTAGAGTTTTTGCTTGATAAGTTTGAAATTTATACCTTAGTTTATGGTGGTGATGAGCTTATTTTGCAAGATATTACTAAGGTTAATGATAAATTTATCATACTTGATTTTGGACAAAATGAGTTGGTTTTAAGATTTAGCCAAGATAGTTTGATTTTCTTGCAAAGACTTATAGGGCTTGATCTAAAAAGTATTGAAAATTTAGCTTTTAGAGTTGAGTTTAAAGAGTTATTGGAAAAAATTGTCGTGCTAAAAGAAGCTATGGTTTATTATAGATATAATGAGAGTAAGGCTTATCAAATTTATCAAAATGATGAATTTGCTAAGCTTTTATCTCCTCAAATTGGATTTTATTTTAATGATAAATTGCAATTTGATCCTTTGTTTGAAGAGGGTTTTATGGGGTTAAAGCTTAAGAGTACATTTTTAGGTAAAGAATCTAATGTGGTTTTTGCCGGTAGTGTGTATTCTGATTTTAAAACAATGTTAAATATTATAAAGGAGGCTGCGTGAGCGAAGAAAAGCAAAATGAGCAAATGCAAGAAGAAGCAGTGGAAAATTCAGAAAGTCAAAACAATGAATTAGAAAAACTTCAAGCAGAGTATAATGAGTTAAAAGATACTTATTTAAGAGCAAATGCTGAATTTGAAAATATCAAAAAAAGAATGGAAAAAGAAAAAATTTCAGCAACAATTTATGCAAATGAAAGTTTTGCAAAAGATTTGCTTGATGTAGTTGATGCATTAGAGGCGGCTATTAATGTAGAAGCTAATGATGAAATAAGTTTGAAAATCAAAGAAGGGGTTCAAAACACTTTAGACTTGCTTTTGAAAAAACTTGAAAAACATATGGTTAAAGTAATAGAAGCAGATGGTGAGTTTGATCCAAATTTACATGAAGCGATGTTTCATGTTGAAAGTGCTGATTATGAAAGCAATCATATTGTCCAGCTTTTACAAAAGGGCTATATGATGAATGATAGAGTGATTAGATCAGCAAAAGTTAGTGTTGCAAAATAAAATTTAATAAAAAGGATAAAAAATGGCAAAAGTTATAGGTATAGATTTAGGTACAACAAATTCTTGTGTGAGCGTGTATGAAAGAGGTGAGAGTAAAGTTATCCCAAACAAAGAAGGTAAAAACACTACTCCTTCAGTAGTTGCTTTTACAGATAAAGGTGAAGTTTTAGTTGGAGATAGCGCTAAGCGTCAAGCGGTTACTAATCCTGAAAAAACTATTTATTCTATAAAAAGAATTATGGGTTTAATGATCAATGAAGAAGCAGCAAAAGAAGCTAAAAATCGCTTACCTTATCATATCACAGAAAGAAATGGGGCTTGTGCGATTGAAATAGCAGGTAAAATTTATACTCCACAAGAAATTTCAGCAAAAGTTTTAATGAAATTAAAAGAAGATGCAGAAGCTTTCTTGGGCGAGAAAGTAGAAGATGCGGTTATTACTGTTCCAGCGTATTTTAATGATGCACAAAGAAAAGCTACAAAAGAAGCAGGACAAATTGCAGGATTAAATGTATTAAGAATTATCAATGAACCAACTGCAGCAGCTTTGGCGTATGGACTTGATAAAAAAGAAAGTGAAAAAATTGTAGTTTATGATTTAGGTGGTGGTACATTTGATGTTACTGTGCTTGAAACAGGTGATAATGTTGTAGAAGTTTTAGCAACCGGTGGTAATGCATTTTTAGGTGGCGATGATTTTGATAATAAGTTAATCGACTTTTTAGCAAATGAGTTTAAAGATGAAACAGGTATTGATCTTAAAAACGATGTAATGGCTTTACAAAGATTAAAAGAAGCAGCTGAAAATGCTAAAAAAGAATTAAGTTCAGCTAATGAAACTAATATTAATTTACCATTTATCACAGCTGATGCAAGTGGTCCAAAACACTTAACTAAAACTCTAACAAGAGCTAAATTTGAAAGTATGATTGATGGCTTAGTTGCTGAAACTATTAGTAAGATTAACGAAGTAGTAAAAGATGCAGGGCTTGATAAAAGCGAAGTAAAAGAAATCGTTATGGTGGGTGGTTCTACCCGTGTTCCACTGGTACAAGAAGAAGTTAAAAAAGCTTTTGGAAAAGAGCTTAATAAATCAGTAAATCCTGATGAAGTTGTTGCAATAGGTGCGGCAATTCAAGGTGCGGTTATTAAAGGTGATGTTAAAGATGTATTATTGCTTGATGTTACTCCACTTTCTTTGGGTATTGAAACTTTAGGTGGTGTGATGACTAAAATCATTGAAAAAGGTACAACTATACCAACTAAAAAAGAACAGGTTTTCTCAACTGCTGAAGATAATCAAAGCGCAGTTACTATCAATGTTTTACAAGGTGAGAGAGAATTTAGCCGTGATAATAAATCTTTAGGAAATTTCAATCTTGAAGGAATTCCACCAGCGCCTCGCGGTATGCCACAAATTGAAGTAACTTTTGATATTGATGCAAATGGTATTTTAACAGTTAGTGCAAAAGATAAAGCTACAGGTAAAGCTCAAGAGATTAAAATCACAGGTTCAAGTGGACTAAGTGAAGAAGAGATCAATAACATGGTAAAAGATGCAGAGCTACACAAAGAAGAAGATAGAAAACGCAAAGAAGCAGTAGAAGCTAGAAATGCTGCTGATAGTTTAGTACATCAAGTAGAAAAATCTTTAAGTGAGCTTGGAGATAAAGTAGGCGATGATGATAAAGCAAATATTCAAAAAGCTTTAGATGAGTTAAAAGAGATATTGAAAAATGCTAATGCTTCTAAAGAAGAAATCGAAGGCAAAATGAAAGCTTTAAGTGAAGTTTCTCATAAATTAGCAGAAAATATGTATAAAAAAGAAGAACCAAACGCTCAAAAGAAAAAAGACGATGATGTAATCGATGCTGAAGTTGAGTAAAAACTAAACTAGAAGCAACAAGGCTTCTAGTTTAATCAATATATTTTTTACAATCTTCCTTAAAATAATTTCTATCAAATCTTGCAAAATTATCATTATTTGGCACTTTATAACATTCGCTGAAATTTTTAGCCTTAAGAATTTTGACATAAAAACTAGGAATGGCTATGTTGTTTTTAATGCGTTTTGGCTTATCATCATAAAGTACTAAATTTAAGACTTCTAATTCTTTATTTTTCTTTGCTAAATATCTTTCTCTTTGTTCGATTTCATTCCAAATTTCTGCATTAATATCTTTTTTTTGCGGGGTGATATTGCTCATTAAAAAAGTGCTAAGTTGGGCTTGTGGGGTCGCATTCATGGATTGATTTGGCACGACATGCCCTCTTGTATAACCACTTCTTAGATAATCCTCCCAATAAGTTCTGTATTTTTTAGGTATATTTGTATCTTCTTGAAATCTTGGGCGTTTTTTGATGTGTCCTTGATTTAAAATTTTAGCTTCTAGTTTATAAGCAATAGCTTTAGTGCCTTTATAATTATAATCATAACAATTAATATAATAATATTTATCCATCAATAAAGAGCATTCTTTAAAATATGACTTAAAACTAGGATGCAATTCATATTGAGTATAAGCAAAAGAGCTTAAAGCTAAGGCGCAAAGTGTTAAAACTTTTTTCATGCTAAAAGCTTTCTTACCATTTCATTAAGTCTTTTACCATCAACGCTTGCGCCAAAAGCTGCTTTAGCTTCTTTCATCAAAATACCTTGTTCTTTTAAAGAGCTAATTTGTAATTTATCTATAAGTTTTTTTAGCTCATTTTCTAATTCCTCATCGCTAAGTTGTTTTGGTAAATAAGCACTTAAAATAGCTACTTCTTGGAGTTCTTTTTGTGCTAAATCTTCTCTAGAGCCTTTAGAAAAAGCCAAAGCTGCTTCATTTCGTTTTTTAATCTCGCTTGCAATGATTTTATATATTCTTTCATCACTAAGCGTAATTCTCTCATCAACTTCTATTTGTTTAAAGCTAGCATTAAGCGTTCTTAAAGTGTTTCTTTTAAAATCATCTTTATTACGCATAGCTTCTTTAATATCTTCTAAAATTTGATCTTTTAAACCCATTTTTTCTCCTTTAAAATTTGATATTTTTAAAATGTGCTATACACACACCTTCTCTAACACCATCATCAATTACAATGAGCTTTTGCTTATTAAATAAAGCAAAAAGTATCATTGAGCCTGCTATGAGGTATTTTTTTCTATTTTCCCCAAGATAAATTTTAGCTTTTTCTTGTTCTAAATTCCAAATTTTTAAAGCAAAATCAAAAAAATCTTTGCGTTTGAGTATTTTGCCATTTACATTTTCTTCTAGGTAATCTTTGTATTTTATGTTTTGTTTATAAGCACAAAGTGTGGTAGGTACTCCTGAATTTAATATGAAAAAATTTCCTTTTAATTTTATATCTTTACTAAGATTAAAAGCTTTTAAGACAAGTTGTTTTAGATGTGTAGGATAGGGGCTTAGATGAATTTTTAATTTTTCATCTTTAATACGTGCAAGATTTTGAGGATATTTTTTTAAAAATCTTACATAAGCACTTGATTTTATGGCTTTAAAATGCATTCTTTCATAAAAACTAATGATTCCAAAATCATAACTTTTACTAAACTTATCATTTGAAATTTCACAAGAAGCACCGCCTAAATCACAATAGTTTAGGTCTTTTCTAAAAAGCTTAAGAGCTTTAAGACGCTCTTGCATACCTAAAATACTTAGTTTTGCTTCGGTTTTTGCATCGATTAATTTTATATCAAGTTTAAATTCTTTTTGAATTTTTTCAAAAATAAACTCAGTATTTTTTGCTTTTCTAAAAGCAGCTGTGGCGACTGCTTTGGCTTGACTTAAATCATAATTTTTTTCTTTTAAGATTTTTAAAGCGCTAAAAATTCTTTCTATGGCTTCATCGCTAATGGTGTCATTTTGCATATTTTTAGCTGCGCCTATGATAAATTCTTCGCTTTTTAATTTATTAAAATTCTCATCCATTAAAACAGCTCTTAATGTATTTGAACCCATATCAATACCTAGCACTAGCTCTCCTTAAAAAATTTAAAGTATAATAGCAAAAAACTTATAAGGAAAACTTATGCTTTTAGGGGTTAATATCGATCATATAGCAGTTTTAAGAGAAGCTAGAAAAGTAAATGATCCTGATTTACTTGAAGCTGCGTTTTTGAGTGCAAATTTAGCTGATCAAATCACTATCCATGTAAGAGAAGATCGTCGCCATGCTAATGAGTTTGATTTAGAAAGTATCTTAAAATATTGCAAATGTGTAGTGAATTTAGAATGTTCTATTAATATGATAGAATATGCTTTAAAATACAAACCCTCGCGCGTTACTTTAGTACCTGAAAAAAGACAAGAACTCACAACAGAAGGCGGTTTAAATTTAGATAATGAAAAATTACAAGAAACCATTAATGCTTTAAAACAAGAGCAAATCGAAGTTTCTTTATTTATTGATCCAAATTTAGAAGATATCAAAAAATCATCTTCTTTAAATGCTGATTTTATAGAGCTTCATACAGGCTTGTATGCTAATATTCATAATGCACTATATACCAATATCAATCAAACTTCTTATGCATTGCCTGAATTAATTTTAAGTAAAAATGAACTCAAAAAGCTTTTAGAAAATGAACTCCAAAGATTAAGACAAAGTGCAAGTTTGGCTAAGAGTTTAAATTTAAGAGTAGCAGCTGGTCATGGGCTTAATTATAAAAATGTAAAAAATATCGTAGATATTTTAGAAATAGAAGAGTTAAATATAGGCCAAAGTATAGTAGCAAGATCGGTTTTTGTGGGCTTAGAAAAAGCTATATTGCAAATGAAAGCTTTGATTAAAAGATGAAAAAAATTGCTATTAGCATAGGAGATTTAAATGGTATAGGTATGCAAATTTTATTATCTTGTCATGATGAACTAGTAAAAATTTGTGAGCCATATTATTTTGTACATTATGAATTATTTCAAAAAGCAAGTAAGCTTTTGAAAATAAATCCTAAATCTAAAATCAATTTAGTAGAAATTTCTAATGCTTTAAAACCACATTTTGCTTTTAAAGAAGAAAAAGAAAATTTTTTAATTTATGAGTTTTCATATCAAGCTAGTAAAATTATTGATTTTGATTTTGAGTTAAATCCTGCGAATTTAGACGCTAAAAGTGGGGTTTATTCTTTTTTAAGTTTTGAAGGAGCTAGTTATTGCACGCATTTGTTTTTAGATGCTTTGGCAACTTTACCGATTAATAAAAAGACTTGGCAAATGGGGGGAGTGAGTTATAAAGGTCATACTGAGGCACTAAGAGATTTTTTCAAACAAGATGCTATTATGATGTTAGGGTGTGATGAGCTTTTTGTGGCTTTATATACTGAGCATATGGCTTTAAGAGATGTTTATAAAGAGATTAAGGCTTTTAAACTTGCGCAATTTTTAATTAATTTTTATCAATGCACTTTATTTGAGAAAATTGGTGTTTTAAGTTTTAACCCTCATGCAAGTGATAATGGTGTAATAGGTGGAGAAGAAGAGAGGGAAATAAAAAAAGCTATAAGAATGGCAAATGTATTTTTAAAAGATTACGCGTTGAATTTGCAAAATTTAGAAAATGAAGATTTTTTAAGTCAAAAAGAAAAAGAACTTTCTTGTAAGGAAAATACTTATTTAAGTGAGCCTTTGGTGGCTGATAGCGCTTTTACCCCTTTTGCACTAAGTAAATGCAAGTATTTAGTGAGTATGTACCATGATGTAGGCTTAGCTCCTTTAAAGGCTTTGTATTTTGAAAAAAGTATCAATGTAAGTTTAAATTTACCTATAATTCGCACTAGCGTTGATCATGGTACAGCTTATGATAGGGCTTATAAAAATGAAAAAATTAATTTACAAAGTTATATGCAAGCAGTGAAATCTGCTTTGCAATTTTTAAAGATCAAAGAAAAAACTAAGTAAAAGTTACTAAAATTAATTCATTAAAATAAATTCTTAAGGAGAATGCTTGAGTAAAGATAATGCTATTGCATTTTTTATTTTTATTGTGAGTGTTTTATGCTTTTTTGTTTGGGGGTATAATTATATTCCTAATAATTCCATGATATTATTTATCCTTGCTAGTGTATTTGGTATTTTTATGGCCTTTAATGTTGGTGGTAATGATGTAGCAAATTCATTTGGTACTAGTGTGGGTGCTAAAACAGTTACTATAAAACAAGCTTTGATTATTGCAGCGGTATTTGAATTAAGCGGGGCTGTGTTTGCAGGCGGGGAAGTAACAAATACTATAAGAAGTGGTATAGTAGTTTTACCTGATGGAATTAATCCTATGGTATTTGTATGCGTAATGCTCTCAGCTTTATTAAGTTCAGGAATTTGGCTTTTTGTGGCGACCAAAAAAGGACTTCCAGTTTCTACCACTCATAGTATTATAGGAGGTATTGTAGGTTCAAGTATTGCTATGGGCTTTGTATTTTTTGATCAAGATCAAGCATTATCTATGGTAAATTGGAATGGTATTTATAAAATAGCTATGAGTTGGATTATTTCGCCTTTGCTTGGTGGGCTTGTGGCGTATTTAATTTATGCTTATATTTATAAAAAAATCCTAAAGCCATCAGAAGAAATAACTCTTGTGGTAAAAGAAATTAAAAAAGAAAAAAAAGCATTTAAAGAAGAATATTTTAAAAATTTAAAAAACAAAAGCCAAGAAGAGCAAATCAAAGAACTTAGTGCTATTGTTTTAGATGATGATGAAAAAAGAAGTGAATATAAGTTAAAAATCAAAGAGTTAAAAGAAAAAGAAAAAAACATAGATGTTTTCTCAAGAATGAAATTTCATGTTCCTTTAATAGCAGGTGTAGGTGCATTGACTATTGCTTCTATGTTTTTATTTAAGGGTTTAAATAATGTTTCTACTTTAGATGTAATGCAAAATTTATGGATAGTTTCGATCATTTCTATTTTTGCTTATATTGTTACTTTAGCAGTTGTGAGGTTGATGAAAAAAACTCAGGTTAATAAGACTATAGAAAAGATTTTTTCATGGTTTCAAATTTTTACTGCTTCAAGTTTTGCTTTTTCACATGGAGCTAATGATATAGCTAATGCTCTTGGACCATTTGCTGCTATTTTAGATGTACTTAAAAACAACACCATTAATCCTAGCTCACCAGTTCCTTTTGCTGTAATGCTTATGTTTGGTATAGCTTTAGTTATTGGACTTTGGTTTTTGGGTAAAGAAGTTATTCAAACTGTGGGTTCAAAACTTGCTGAAATTAAACCAACAACAGGCTTTAGTGCTGAACTTGGCGCAAGTATTGTTATACTTTTAGCTACCCAACTTGGAATTCCAGTTAGCTCAACCCATATTTTAATCGGTGCTATTTTAGGTATAGGGGTATTTAATAAAGATGCTAAATGGGCTATGATGAAACCTATTGGTTTAGCATGGGTGATTACTTTACCAGTTGCTGGAATTCTTTCAAGTATTATTTTTATTATCTTTGTAAACACAATCTTATGAGTTTAAACTCATAAGATGTTTTTTAGCTTCATCTAAATTAGAACTATTGATAAAATAATCAATTTTTGAAGGTTTTTTATATACTTTATCATAATATTCAAAAAGCATTTTTACACAAAGTTCTAAATTGTTTTCTTCATAATTTTGACAAAGTCTTAATTTAAAATCCTTGCTGATATAAGGTGATATTTTTTCAACACATTGATAAAATACTTTTTTATCCATTGGAGTATAGTTTTTTAAAACTCTTTGAATGCGTAAATTCGTGTCACATTCACACCAAATTTTCTTAGCTTTTTGCATGCTATTGTATAAATTTAGCGGGATAGTTAAATTTCCAATTTGTCTGCTTTCAGCTTCTATAAAACAAGTTTTATAAGTATAATCTTTTAAAAAATAAAACAATTCATCTTCAAAAGCTTTTTGGCTTGGTTGTTCTCCATAAATTTTACCAAAACTTGATCCTTGATGGTTGGCTAGTTTTTCTAAATTTAAAGCATTATCTAAAGTTTGGATTAAATCACTTTTGCCACTTGCTGTATTACCACAAAGACATAAAAACTCAATATTTAAATCTTTTCTAAAAAACTCACTCACATAACTTCTATAAGCTTTATATCCACCTTCTAATCTTACAACCCTATAGCCAAGTTCAGCTAAAATTAAAGCAATAGCTTTTGATCTTTTACCACCTCTTGCGCAATAAATTCCCACCAAAGAGCCTATTTTATAATTTTGATAAATTTTATTAATATGCTCGCTCATATTTTTACAAATATAACTTGCGCCTTTTGCTTTAGCTAAGCCTTTGTTTTTCTTATAAAGTGTGCCTATTTCTTCAAATTCATTATCATTGAGTGCGTAGTAATTTTGTGCAGATTTTATATGAGCAAGTTTGTATTCTTTAGGGCTTCTTGTGTCAATTAAAAGATCAAAATTAAATTTTAAAAAATTTTCAAAATCAACTTCTTTATACATAGTCTTTAAAAGCTTTACATAAGGTAATATAAACTTTTTCCAAATCGCTCCCGCAAACTCTAGTTTGTCCTATGGTAGTGATAAAATTTGTATCCCCTTGCCATCTTGGGATTAAATGATAATGACAATGTGGTGCTATGCCAGCTCCTGCTGCACTGCCTAAATTCATACCTATATTAACACCCTTAGCGTGAAAGTTTTCTTTTAAAATTTTAACTCCAATACGCACAAAATGGCTAATTTCTAGCCATGTATCATCACTTAAATCTTCTATATTTTCTAAATGCTCATAAGGGATAATCATAAAATGACCCGGACTATAAGGGTATTTATTCATAATGCCAAAGCATTCTTTAGCTCTAAAAATTACCCCAAGTTTTTCATCTTCATTAAGTTCATACTTGCAATGACAAAAAGGGCAAAAATTTTTATCTTTATTGTTAAAATAAACATCCCTCCAAGGTGCGTATAAATACTCCATCAATTCTCCTTTATGCAAGCATGTAGATTTTTAATATTTTTACTTATAAGAGCTTTATTTTTTGGTATCAAAGGTAATAGCTTTTCATCTTCTAGTAAAAAAATTCTAGCTCCAGCTAAAATAGCATTATTAAGGTCATTTTTGCTTTCAAGGTAAAAAATGGCTTCCAAACCAAGATGTATTGCAAAATTATAAAGTTTTTTTAGTTGCATAGTTTTTAGCATTTTAGGAAATACAATAAACGTATCAGCTCCATATACTAAGCTTTCTAAAATTTGATATTCATCAAAAATAAAATCAAATTGCACAATAGGTTTTTCATGATAGCGTCTAAAAAGACTTAAATTTTGTATGTTTTGATTAAGCAAAGGACTTGTTGGTAAGATGATGGCATCGAAATTTTCATGATTAAAATTTAAATCTTTAGAATATAAAAAATGTGAAAGGTTTCCTTCAAGTAAAAGTGTATAAATATCTTTAGGATAAAAGGCATTAGAAGCTAGACTTCTACCTAACATATCATAAGGAAAAATTTCTTTTTTACTTTCAAGAATTTTTTGTGTTTTTGAAAAATGATTTTTTAAATCTATTGTTTTAAACATTTTTTGATGGCCTTTAAATGCTCTTTGCTTTCATCTGAGCTTGAAAATTCTTTATCATGCAGTGTTTTTTGCAAAATTTCATAAGCCTTTTTGCAATCTTTAAGTTTATAATACCCCCAAGCTAAAGAATCAAGATAGTAAAGATTTTGTGGTTCTTGTTCAAGCGCCCAGCCTACTAGCTCCATACCTTTGGCTATATCAATATCATATTCAATTAAAGCATAGCCATAGTAGTTTTGATATAAAGCATCACTGCGCACATCTACACTTTGTTCAAATTTTTTCATGATAGAGGCTAGAATTTTTGGATCCATGACTTTTTTACTTTTTGGATCCATATGAATTTCAAATTCTAAAACACCTGCCATAGAAAGATATTTTTTATCTTTACTAAGTTCATAATGTTTTAAAGCTATTTCATAAGCTTTTTTATAATCTTTTGTTTGTGTGTATAAGAAAATTTTGGTATCAGGATCTATGTTATATTTTTGGGTTAAATTTAGAGCCTGAGTATAATTTTTTTCTTGCACTAGTAATTCTATCATAGCGTAGATGTATTTAATGTCATTTTTGAGTTTATATAGCTTTTCAAGGGTTTGAATACTTGCTTTATGATCTTTTTGTTCTTGATAAATTTTTAAAAGTAGGGTGCATGTTTTAAGGGTGCATTGTGAACTTTTTACAAATTCTTCTAAGGCCTTTTTAGCTTGGTTGATATTTTTATTTTTGATATTAATTTCAACTATTTTAAGCAATAAATTTTCATGTTCAAAAAGCTTATAAGCAAGATTGTATTGCTCTAAAGCTTTAGTATATAAAGCTTTTTTAGCAAAAATATCGCCTAATATTTCATAATTTCTATAATCTTGTTCTTCTTTAATGAGTTTATAAAGTATAGCTTCAGCTTGTTTATAATCTCCTATTTTAAAAAAATATAAAGCATTTAATCTTGCAATAGCTGTGTGTTCTAAAAAGTCTTTAGAAGCTTTTAAAAGCTCATTTTTTTGTTTTAAATTAGCACTTAAAGCTAAAAGTAAAGCCTTTTGCAAATAAATACTTTCATTGTTTTCATGAAATAAATTTGTATAAATATCACATGCTTTTTGAAATTGCCCATGCTCTTCATAAATAAGTGCTTTTAGGATTTTATCTTCACCTTTGGCTAAAGCAAGGCTTGTTAGGATAAAAACTATAATTAGTGAAAGCAAACCCCTATACATTCTTTTTTTAACTCCTCTTTGTGTGTTTTAAAATACTCCCAAAATGGAAAAGTTCTACATTGTTTTGGTCTATGCTTGTAAATTAAACATTTTTTATACATTGTATCAAAAAAAATACAACGATAGCCATTTTCATACTTTGCTTCTTTAAAGCTATATTTAAACCCAACTTTGATGAGGTATTGCTCTTTAAAGGCTTCAAAGCTTAAATTTAAAAAACTAGCAATAGCTTCTAGTTCTTCTTTGCTAGCATAGATATACCCACTTTCTCCAGTGCAACACTTCCCGCCGCATTTTTCACAAGCACTTTCATCAAAAGAATAATCAAAACCTTTTTCACACATCATAGCTTATAGTTCCTGTATTTTCATAAATTTCACTAATTTTTGGATTTAAAACATCATTTTCATACATAAAAAGTGTAGGCATTATCGCGCAAGGACTTTTGCTATTTTTTTTAATATGCATTAAAACAAGTCTTGCGTTAGTTTGTGTATTAGTATGAACACATTGAAGTGAAACTAGTTTTAATTTAAATTGTTTTAAATAAGCGCAAATTTCATCTAAAAAACTTGCCTCATAACACATAAAAAAACTACCATTTGGCTTGATTAAAGTATTTATTTTAGTAAGCATCTTCTCAAGTGGCATAAATTCTTGATATCTTGATATACATAAATGTAAATCTTGGCTTTTTTGTGTATTTTTTTTATAAAATGGAGGATTAGAGATTAAAAAATCAAATTTTATATCACTTTTATAGTTTAAAAAATCTTCACAAATGCTTTGAATTTCAAGTTTATTTTCTTTAGCATTTTTATAACTTAGTTTGATATTTTGCTCTTGAATATCTAGTAGATAAACTTTTGAATTTGGAAATTTTTGCTTTATCAAAAGTCCTAAAATTCCACATCCACATCCTATATCAAGGATATTTCCTTTTAAGTTATTTTTAGATAAAAAGTCAAAAAGTAAAAGACTATCATTATTATAACGATAGCCTTTTGAATATTGAAAGAGTTTTAGCATTTATAAAGATGATCGCAGATTTTAAATGAATCATTTAAACCCACTACAATAGAAGCTCCGTTTTTACTCGCTATATCACCTGCTACAAATAATCCTTTTACATTACTTTCTTTGTTTTCATCAAAGCTTGGCACACCTTTTTCATCAACTTCTATAGAGCATTTTTGTAAGAAATCAAGTGGAGTTGAACCACCAATAGCATAAATGATACGATCATAAATTTCATTTGTGTCATTAGTAAAATTTACTTTAGCTTTACCGCTTTCATCTTCAATGCTAGTTATATCTATGCCAAGTTTTGCTTTTACACTACCTTGTTCAAAAGCTTTTTGAATATCTTCTAGATTAATATCGTTTAATCTTGAGAAAGTTTCTCTTCTGTAGCAAAGCGTCACATCATTATTTTTAGCTAAATCTATAGCGTATTCTGCTGCTGAATTTCCACCACCTACAACTAAGATTTTTTCACCTTGGCTTGCTGAATTTGCATTAAAATTGATGATTTTTGTTAAAGTTATAGGTAAAGTATAGCTTGGTTTATTCGGTTTACCCATTCTACCTATGGCAATAACTGCATTTTTACAAATATAATTTTCATTTGCAGTGCTAACGATGAAATTTTCTCCATCTTTTTTAACACTTTCAACTTCACTAGAAAGCTTTACTTCAAGATTATGCTCTTTGATAGCATTTTGGAAAGTTTCTATTGTGCTTTCTCTAGTTCCATCTTCAAAATTTATATGCCCGTGATTTGTGCTATCACAACCTTTATAAGCTTTGTCTACTCTTTTGCCTTCTTTGTAAAATTTTATTAAGGTTTGACAAATCGCATCAGCTTTTTCTAAAACAATAACTTCTTTATTTTTTATTTTAGCTTCTACTCCCGCTGCAATACCTGCAGGGCCAGCACCAATAACTACCATATCAAAAATTTTCATTATTTCCCTTTTTTAATTTTTAGTTTATGTAAATGTATCAAAAAAACAATAATAAAAAATAAAAAACAGAAATTATTTTTATTTTGTAAATAAATTTTTTATGCTTATAAATTATTAAATTAATAAAATTTTATAATAAAGTAGATTAAAATGTGTAAAAAATATATTATTATAATATTTCTTGCATAAAATCACTTGTATAAAAGCAAAAAAAACATAAAAATTATATATAGTATGCAAAAGGAGTTTTTGATGGGACAAAATACAGGACAAAGTTTAAAAAATAATTTTTTAACATTATTGTTATTATCCTTTTGCGGATCTATTATTTATGGTTTGCCTTATTTTAGAAAATATTATTATGATGATTATATGAGTCTTTATCATTTAAATAATTTTGAAATGGGCCTTTTGGGTAGTGCTTATGGCTTACTTGGTTTGTTTTCTTATGCCTTAGGAGGATATTTAGCAGATCGTTTTGCGCCAAAAAAATTATTGATTTTTTCTTTAATTGCTACAGGACTTGGTGGTTTGTTGCATTTATATTTTACTTCTTTAAATGCACTTTTGATTATTTATGGAATTTGGGGGATTACCTCATTATTAACTTTTTGGCCTTCTTTGATGAAAATAGTAAGGAGCTTAGCAAATTCTAAAGAACAAGCAAGGGCTTATGGAATTTTTGAAGGCGGTAGAGGAGTTGTTGGTGCTGCACATTTGGCTATAGCTACGAGTATTTTTGGATATTTTCAAACAAAAGCTTTAGCTGCACAAGGTATAGAAATGGTTATTGTGTTTTATTCTATAGCTCCTATTGCAAGTGCTATTTTATTGTTTTTTCTTTTGAAAGATGATATTAATGAGCAAAGTGAGAAGATTAAAATCAAAGACTTGGTTTTTCTTTTGAAAAATTCTGCTCTTTGGCTTGTGGTTGCTATTACTTTTTGTACCTATTTTTTTAACATGAGTTTTTATTATTTTACTCCTTATGCAAGCAATGTTATAGGAACTTCTGCTGTTTTTGCAGCTATTTTAACGGTATTGGCTCAATATATTCGTCCGGTTTCTTCTGTAGTGGGTGGATTTATAGCAGATGGATATGGAAAGGCTAAAATAATGATGATAGGCTTTATTTTAATGGGAATTGGTGTTATTTTTTTAATGCTTAGTTCAAAATTAAATGGATTTTTACAAATGAGTGTTTTAACTTCTGCTTGTGTCATAATTTATATAGCTATGTATTCTAATTTTGGAATTTATTATTCTTTACTTAGTGAGGGAAAAATTCCTATACATTTAGCGGGTATGGCTATAGGTATTGTATCTACTTTTGGGTATTTGCCTGAAGTTTTTGCACCATTACTTGCTGGAGATTTATTAGATAGATACCCAGGTGTAAAAGGTTTTCATATATATTTTACTATTATGATAGCTATGGCTATTTTGGGTGTAATGTTTTGTTTGATTTGGATTAAAAAATACAATAAAAAGGAGATAAAATGAAAGAAATTATTTTTGATTTTAAAAACAAGGTTAGAGTAATAGAAAATGAATGGATAGTTTTAAAAGATGGCACTAAGCTTTCATCACGAATTTGGCTTCCTCAAGTAAAAGAAAAAGTTCCTGCTATATTAGAATACATTCCTTATAGAAAAAATGATGGAACAAGAGGTAGAGATGAGCCTATGCATGGATATTTTAGCGGTAATGGCTATGCGGTTGTTAGAGTTGATATTAGAGGAAGTGGGGAATCTGATGGTTTATTAGAAGATGAATATTTAAAACAAGAGCAAGATGATGCATTGGAAGTTATTGAATGGATAGTAAAGCAAGAATGGTGTGATGGGAATATTGGTATGATGGGTAAATCTTGGGGTGGATTTAATTCTTTACAAGTTGCAGCAAGAAGACCCAAAAATTTAAAAGCTATTATAGTGGTGGGTTTTACTGATGATAGGTTTAATGAAGATATTCATTATAAAGGTGGATGTTTGCTTAATGATAATTTTTGGTGGGGTAATATCATGCTTGCATATCAATCACGCTTTGTTGATCCAAAAATTGATCCAAATGGTAGAAATAAATGGCTCAATAGGCTTGAGAATATGCCTTTATGGCCTACATTGTGGCTTGAGCATACTTTAAAAGATGACTATTGGAAGCATGGATCTGTTGGAGAAAATTATGATGATATACAAGTTCCTGTTTTTGCATTAGATGGGTGGACTGATTCTTATACTAATCCTGTTTTTACTCTAATGAATGGTTTAAAAGTTCCAAAAAAAGCTATCGTTGGTCCTTGGGCTCATGTTTATCCTCATGATGGCTCTCCTTTACCTGCAATAGGCTTTTTACAAGAAGCACTTAAATGGTGGGACAAATGGCTTAAAAATGAAGAAAATAATGTGCTTGAAGCTCCTATGATACAAGCATATATTGAAAATAGTTCTAAGCCAAATTCAAAAACAGGGAAAGTAGAAGGTCGTTTTGTTGCTTTAAATGATTTTAAAAATGATATTAGCTATAAAAAATACTATTTAAATCCGTATAAACTAACATGTAAAAAATCAAGTGAATTTATCAAAATCAACACTCCGTTAAATCATGGGCTTTTATCCGGAGAATGGATGGGAGCTGGTGTTTTAGGAGAAAGTCCTAGTGATCAAAGGTTGGATGATGGGATGGCAGTTGTTTTTGAAAGTGATTTTTTAGAACAAGATTTAGATGTCTTAGGCTTTCCTATGTTAAATGTAAAAATTGCAAGCGATCAAGAAAAAGCTATGTTTTTTGCTCAGCTTAGTGAAGTTAGAGCTGATGGTTTTGTAAAAAGAGTAAGTTATGGAGTAATCAATCTTGCATTAAGTGATAATAAAGAGCAATTTATACCTTTAAAAAAAGATGAATTTATCCAAAAGCAAATCAAACTTGATGCTTGTGGATATAGATTTGCCAAGGGTTCTAAGATAAGATTATCATTAGCAAATTCTTTTTGGCCTATGTTTTGGCCTATGCCAAAAATTTCAACCTTGACTTTAGATTTAAATGAGTGTGAATTTAATTTGCCATGTTTTAGTGGTCAAGATAGCGATAAAATCAATATGCAAGCACAAAGCGCTCCTTTAACTCCAATAACACTTTTAGAAGAAGGTAGGGTAGATAGAAGCATTTCTTATGATATTTTAAATGATACTTGGACTTGTATTACAGATGGTATTGGCGGGGTTTTTGGAGAAGGTGTTTATAGATTTGATGAGGTTGATGTTTTAGTAAAGCATAATTTAAAAAGAGAATTAAAACTTCAAAATGAAAACCCATTAAGCGCGCAATATACCATTACTCAAACAATGCAAATAGGACGCGAGGGTTGTATGATGGAGGCAGATATAATCTTAACACAAACTAGTGATTTGGAGTATTTTTATATTAAAGGAAAAATAGCAGTTAAAGAAAATGATAAGCTTGTTTTTGATAAAAAATATGATTATAAAACTAAAAGAAATAGTTTGTAAAATTTCCCAAAGTAAAATTACTTTGGGAATTAATTTTCTTGTAATATTTTAGCTAAATCTTTAGCGCCTTTTAAATCCACTTTACCAGAACCTAAAAGTGGAATTTGTTCTACTTTAAAATATTTACTTGGTTTAAAAATAGCAGGCATAGTAGAGTTTTTAATCGCTTCACAAATTCCTTCAAAGTCTTGATCTTGACATTCTACTAATAAGCATACCATTTCACCTTTTTTATCATCATCTAGTGCAACTGCGCAAAATTTTACTACATCTGTATTGATAAATTTAGCAATTTCTTCTTCTAAAGCTCCTAAAGATATCATCTCACCACCAATTTTTGCAAAACGAGAATAACGATCTACTATATATAAAAAGCCATCCTCATCTACATGGCCTTTATCGCCGGTATTATACCAGCGTATACCATCGATTTCTTTGATAACTTCATCGGTTTTTTCTTTATTGTTTAAATAACCCACCATAACCTGATGACCACCAATGAGTATTAATCCATCTTCTCCATGATTTAAACTTTCATAAGTAGATGGATCTACTATGCGTATAGCACTTCCTGGTAAAGGCATACCTACACTACCTTCTTTATTTGCACGATGTAAAATCCAATAATCAGGATCAAATTTATTTGGTAAATTCACACTTGCAACCGGAGTGGTTTCAGTAGCCCCATAGCCTTCAAAAATAGGTTTTTTAAATTTCATTTCAAAGGCAGTTCTTACTTCGCTTTTGAGTTTTTCAGCACCTGAAACGATAATCCTTAAGCTTTCAAACATAATCGCATCAAGTTTTTTATTTCTTGCATAAATACCTAGAAAAGTTGAAGTAGCACACATAATACTAACATTATTTTTTACTATAGCTTTTGCTACACCTAGTGCATCTGTTGGATCAGCATGTGTTATGCTTTTAATCCCTTCTAATAAAGGCATAAAAGTAGTTACAGTTAATCCAAAAGCATGAAAAGGTGGTAAAGAAGATAAGACAACATCTTCATTTTTTGCACATAATACATCTGAAATTTGAGCTATATTGCTTAAAATATTACGATTATTTAGCATTACTCCTTTTGGTGTTCCCTCGCTACCACTACTAAATAATATAGCAGCTATGGCAAGGTTTTGTTTATTAGGCGCAAATAATGCTTTTATTAAACAAGTAGGTAAAATGCTTACTAAAGCAAGCATAGAAAAGATTTTGAGTTTTTGTCTTTTAAAGCTTGTGATAACATCTTCCATAAAAATAATTCTAACATGCTCTTCAAATTCTAGTTTTATACCTTTATTTTCTAATTTTTCCATAAATTTTCTAGAAGTATAAATTTGTTGAATTTGAGAACTTTGAATGGCTTGATTAATCGCATTTACACCTGCTGTGAAGTTTAAATTTACCACGATTTTATTGGCAAGTAATACAGCTAGATTACAAAGAGAGCTAGCCATAGAAGCAGGGAGTAAAATTCCCACGCATTCTTCTTTTGGAGCATAGCTTCCTTGGGTAGGTTGTATATTTAACTCATGCGATTTATTTTTTATGAAAGAGCTAAAAACTAAACTTAAAGCAAGCATTTTTCTATAGGTAATGCCACCTATTAAAGGATCAACAATAGCTATTTGACTTAAATTTCTTTTAGCACTATCTATCCAAGCTCTAGCTATAGTATGCATACTTTCACATTGAGATTTCCAAGCAATAAAAGAAAGTTCAAAAACTTTTGCTTTAACCACTTCTTTTTTAGTGTGTATTGGTAAGCTTTTTCCAAAAGCAATAGCGATTTTTCTTTTGCTTATTTTGCGGTTTCTTGCTGAAAATTCTTCATCACTTCTTGAAAAAGCACTTCCCCAAAGTCCTCTAATATAAAAAGGCAAAATCACTCCATCTTGTTCTTCTAATTTTGAGCAAACTAACTCAAATCCGCCTTTAAATTCATTAAGCTGTCCATGGCGTGAAAGCACTCCTTCTGGGAAAAGGCAAACTAAATTTCCGTTTTTAATATGCATAGCAATAAGCTCTAAGCTTGATTTACTAGAAGCACTTGAAACAGGAATAACTCCAAATTTATCAAGAAAAATTCTAATATACCACTTAGAATAAATGCTTTTTTCCATAACAAAATAAATTTTTCTTGGTATAGCCATTTGTACAATAGCCCAATCTATAAAAGATATATGATTGCCAAGCAATAATGCTCCACCTTTTTCAGGAATATTTTCAAAACCTTCTACTAATAAACGGTAGCGTTGAAAAAACGCTATACTCATTAATAAACGCACTAAAGAAAAAGGCAGTTTACTTAGCACATAAACGCTTCCAAAAAATGCCACAGCGATGATAAAATAAAACAAATTTATCACTTCAATTTTAGCATATGCAGCAAAAGTAGCTAGTGCCAAAAAGCCTAACATAAAAATATTTTGTATAAAATTATTTCCTGCTAAGACTTTTCCTAGTTCATTTTCTTTTGCATGAAATTGTATTAGAGAGTTTAAAGGTATGATAAAAAATGCTCCGCTTAAACCAAAAATAAAAAACACCACACTATAGTTTAGTAGGTTTTCTAAAAATGGCATTAAAATGCTCATTAGAAAAACCCCTAAAGCACCTAGTGGTATAAGACCTAATTCGATGTAATTTTTAGAAAACTTACCACTAATAAGCGATCCTATAATCACTCCTATACCAGAAAAAGCTAAAGAGCATTGTACATAAAAGGTATTTTCTATGAAAAGATCGTTTTTTGCATATACAGGAAAACTCACTAAATAAAGTTGTGATATGGCCCAAAAAAGTGAAATTCCTACAATACAAAGCCAAATGATTTTATGAGAAAATATTGTTTTTAAATTAGAGGCTAAAAGCTTTCCTTGGAAATATTGTTTTTTATCAAAGCTTAAATTTTTATCTTCTTCTTTTAAGCTAGGAAGCTTATAAGCTAAAAAAAGTTCTAATAAAGCAAAAGCTATTAATACAAAACCCAAAGGTGCAATTTGCGTTAAAATATCTGAAGGAGTGTTAAAATTTGGCTCAAAAAGCATTTCAAAGCTTAGAGAAAATACCGCCATACCCGCTAAAATAGCCACAATACTTACTGCATTGACAGCTCCATTTCCCATAGCTAAAAGCTCTTTTCCTACTAATTCTTTTATAAAGCCATATTTTGCAGGAGAGTATAAGGCAGATTGCACTCCCATGATAAAAGTCATTACAAATGCAAGCCAAAATGCTCCAAGATAATAACACAAACAAATAATACAAGTTAATATTACTGAAAATAATGCAGATATTTTCATGATTTTATTTTTAGGAAATTTATCTGCTAAAAATCCAGATGGTGAAAGCATAAGGATGAAAGGTAAAAGCATTAAGGCATTGATAATAGCAGTTAGAAAAAGCTGAGTGCTATCTTCATAAAATTTATAGATAGTGTTTTGTATAATGATTTTGTGTCCTAAATCCACAAAAGCGTTAATAAAAGCTACTGCTAAAAATGGCAATACGCCAAAAATCTTTAAAAAATTTCCTTGCATTAAAAACTCCATTTTATTTTAAAAATATTATTTTATTATATAAAATTTAAATGGAGTTTTGATATTTGATTAATCTTTAAATTCTACCACTTCATCAAATGCAAAACGAGCTTTTTCTACGCTAGTATTTTCTTGGGTATGTCCTAAAGTAATGAGCATAGATACTCTTTGTTTAGTAGTGTCTAAATTTAAATATTGATTGATTTTATCTTTATCAAAACCACCGATAATACATGAGCCCAAATTTAAACTATAAGCAGCATTGATAATATTTGCAATAGCAAGATAACTTTGTTCTTTGGCATAAATAAAACTTTGTTCTAAATCCATTGCATCTAAAAATGGCTTATAAGTTTGCAATCGTTTGTTTAATTCTTCTTGGCTTAAACCTCTCTTTTTTAGTTTTTCTTCAAAATAATCTTTAAAATCAGCCCTTGAGATTACAACTATAATAGCAGCGCAATTTGCTACATGGCTTTGATTATTAGCTATTTTAGCAATTTCTTTTTTATGTTCATCTTTTTGAAAAACTAAGAATTTCCAAGGTTCAAGTCCTAAGGAGCTAGGAGATAATCTAGCACATTCTAAGATATATTCTAAATTCTCTTTAGAAATTTTTTCTTGGGTGTAAGCTCTAATAGAAGAGCGATTTTGCATTAAATTTAAATAATCTTGCATTATTTTTCCTTTTTTTGATTTATCTTATATCTTATAATCTTTAAAATTGTTAAAATTATATTTTATTGTTACAATTTTATTTTTACTTCATACAAATGTTTTATTATATGATTTTTAAAGGATTAAAATGAAAAAAATAATTTATTTAAGCATATTTTTGATTATACTCATTATAGGGGTGTATTTTTTCTTTTTTGCAAATAAGGAAGAATATAATTATCTAACTTATGAAGTTAAAAAACAAGACATCACTCAAAGCATAGAAGCAATAGGCGAAGTTTATGCAAAAACACAAGTTGATGTTGGTGCTCAAGTTAGTGGGCAAATTACTAAACTTTATGTAAAATTAGGTGATCATGTTAATGAGGGTGATTTAATCGCACAAATTGATAAAGATAAGCAACAAAATGATTTAGATATTACCAAAGCTCAGCTTGAAAGTGCAAAGGCAAATTTAGAAAGTAAAAAAATTGCTCTTGATATAGCTACTAAACAATACCAAAGAGAGCAAAAACTTTATACTAAAAAGGCTACTTCCTTAGAAAATCTTGAAAATCTTAAAAATACTTTTTATGCTCTAAGGGCAAATGTGGCCGATTTAAAAGCTCAAACTACTCAACTTGAAATTTCTTTAAAAAATGCTCAAAAAGATTTAGCTTATACTACTATAACCGCACCTAGTAAGGGTGAGATTATTAATGTAGCAGTTGAAGAAGGTCAAACTGTAAATGCAAACCAAAATACACCAAGTATAGTGCGCTTGGCTGATTTAAGTGAAATGGAAATTCGTATGCAAATAGCTGAAGCTGATATTAATAAAATCAGTGTTGGAAAAAAGGTTAAATTTAGCATTTTAAATGAGCCTGATAAAAAATACGAAGCAATTATTTCAAGTATAGATCCAGCAAATACTACCATAAGTGATGCAACAAGTAATACAAATTTAAACTCAAACTCAAGTACTAGCGCTAGTGCTGTGTATTATTATGCAAGGGTTTTTGTAAAAAATGATAATAATTTTTTACGCATAGGTATGAGTACAGAAAATGAAATTGCTATTAAAACAGAAAATAATACCTTAGTTATACCAACTTTGGCTATAAAAAGTGATGCAAAAGGTTATTATGTAGAAATTTTAAAAGCAAATAATATAAGTGTAAAAACACCTGTTAAATTAGGTATTAAAGATAGTTTAAATACTCAAATTTTAGATGGTATTAATGAGGGTGATTTAGTTATCATAGGTAAAAATAAAAAATGATACGCTTAGAAAATATACAAAAAAAGATTAATAATACAACTATTTTAGAAAATATTAATCTTTATATTCAAAAGGGAGAATTTGTAGCCATTATAGGGCAATCAGGTAGTGGAAAAACCTCTCTTTTAAATATTATAGGAACACTTGATGAACCAAGTAGTGGAAAATATTTTTTAGATGCATATGAAGTAACTAATTTAAGCAAAGATGAAAAAGCAAGGATTAGACGCGAAAAAATAGGTTTTATTTTTCAAAGATATAATTTACTTAGTCTTTTAAATGCTAAAGATAATGTCGCTTTACCTGCTGTTTATGCAGGTAAAAACAAACATGAAAGATCACAAAAGGCTAAAGAATTACTTTCTTTTTTAGAGCTTGATCATAAAGAATTATCAAAGCCAAATGAGCTAAGTGGTGGGCAACAGCAAAGAGTTTCCATAGCAAGAGCATTGATGAATGGTGGTGAGCTTATTTTAGCAGATGAGCCAACGGGTGCGCTTGATTCTAAAAGCGGTAAGATAGTTTTAGAAATTTTAAATAAACTAAATGAGCAAGGACACACTGTAGTTTTAGTCACTCATGATAGGGAAATAGCTGCTAGAGCAAAAAGAGTTATAGAAATTAAAGATGGTAAGATTATAAGCGATAATGGTGCAAAAAAAGCAGACGAAATAAAAGCTAAGTTAATGCCAAAAGAGAAAAAAAGCTTTAATTTGCTTAAAAATCAGCTTTTTGAAAGTTTAAAAATGTCCATAGCTTCCATTGTAGCACACAAGCTACGTTCTTTGCTTACCATGCTTGGTATTATCATAGGCATAGCTTCAGTAGTTTGCGTGGTTGCTTTAGGACTTGGAGCCCAACAAAACATACTTGCTTCTATTAGCTCTATTGGGACTAATACCATAGAAGTTGTTTCAGGGCGTGGTTTGGGGGATATTCGATCAGGTAGAACAAGGCTAAATTTAAGTGATTTAAAAACCTTAAGTTCTTTGCCTTATTTAGAAGCAGTAGAAGCAGATGTAGGCAAAATAGGGGTGGTAACTTATAAGAATAATTCTTTGCAAGCTAGAATTTATGGAGTAGGGCCAAATCATCTAAGACTTAGAGGTTTTGTGATGGTAGATGGTAGATTTATTAATAATGAAGATATAAAAGATAATACTAATATTTGCATTATAGATGAAAATGCTTTGAGAATTTTATTTGATAATATCAGCGCTAAAGATGTTTTAGGCAAAAGCGTGATTTTTAACAAGCAACCTTTAACTATAGTTGGTGTTTTAAAAAAAGAAAGAGACAATAAAGGCTTTAGAGCTGATGAAAATACTATTAAAATTTACACTCCTTATTCTACTTTGATGAATAAAATCACAGGGGATAAGCAAATAAGAGCTATAGTAACTAAGGTAAAAGATGAGGTAAATCCTGCTTTAGCTGAAGAGGCTATGGTAAAAATTTTAGAGATTAAACGCGGAAAAAAAGATTTTTTCACTATAAATTCTGACGCAATTAAAAATGCTATTGAAGAAAATACTGCTACTTTAACTTTACTTATTTCCTCTATTGCAGTGGTATCTTTGATAGTAGGTGGTATTGGTGTGATGAATATCATGCTTGTTTCAGTAAGTGAGCGTACAAGGGAAATTGGAGTTAGAATGGCTATTGGAGCTAGAAAAGAAGATATTTTAATGCAGTTTTTAATCGAAGCTGTATTGATTTGTTCTTTAGGAGCTATTTTTGGAGTAATGCTTTCTTTTATCATCATTGAGGTATTTAATTCTTTAAATTTTGGTTTTACGATGATACTTTCGTTAAATTCAGTATTTTTAGGGCTTTTAAGTTCGGTTTTAATCGGAGTGGTTTTTGGATTTTTCCCAGCAAAAAAAGCAGCAAATTTAAATCCTATTAGTGCTTTATCAAAGGAATGAGATGAGAATATTTTTATTATTTTTTATAGCCTTTTTTTTAAATGCTTGTGTAGGTGTAAAATTAGAGCAAGTATCTCAAGAGCAAATAAAAAAAGAATATTTTGAAGATTTTAATGCAAGCAAGGCTTGGTGGGAAAAATATAATAATCAAGATTTAAATAATATCTTAAAAGCTATTATTGATAATAACAAAGATTTAAATGTAGCAAGAGTTAATTTTTTAAGCACTTTGGCTAGATATAAGCTTTTAAATTTAGATCTTTATCCTACTTTGAGTGGAAATTTAGGTGCAAATATAAGAAAAAATTTAAACAATGGTACAGAAATGCATAGCTTTTCAAATGGTATTATGTTAAATTATGAGCTTGATATATATGGCAAAATCTCAGATCAAGTTGCTAGTTCTGAATTTTTAGCAAAAGCAAGTGAGTATGAATTACGCTCTTTGGAGCTTGATACGATTAATTTGGCGATTAATAGTATTTTTGAATTGATTTATTTTAATGATGTAGATCGCTTACTAAACAATCATTTAAAAAATCTTGAGCAAATGCTAGAAATTTATACTACTAAATTTGATTATGGCAAAGTTGAATATATTGATCTTTTAAATATCAAAAAGTCTTTATTAAACACTAAACAAAATATCATCGCAAATTTGCAAAATAAAGATTTAACACTTAAAAATATAAAAGATTTACTAGGTAAAGATGATGAGTTTTTGATTAGTAAAATGCTAAATTATGCTCTTGAAGATTTTTCATTGCAAAAAATTAATTTTGATATAGAGTTAAAAATGCTTGCTTATAGACCACAAGTTCAAGCAAAACTAAATCAACTTATGGCTTCTTATAAAGATTATGCAAGTATGCAAAAAAGTATTCTGCCTAGTATAAAAATATTAGGAAATTTAGATGGGAGTGATAAAAATTTTGATGAGAGTTTTAAATTTTTAATCTTAGGAGGCAATATTGTTATTGACTTACCATTTTTGGATTTTTATAGAGTAAGACAAAATGTAAAAATTTCTGAATTTGCATACCAAGCACGCTTATATGAGTATAAGGATGCATTGCAAAGAGCTATTCATGAGTTTAAACTTTGTTATGAAAATGATAAATACTATAATGATTTGTTAAATTTAGTAAAAGATATTAATGCTAACCAAGCAAAAATTACACAGTTATATTTTGAAAAATACGAACTAGGGCGTAATGAGCTAAAAGATTATCTTGATGCAGATGCTTTACTTATTAATTCACTTCAAGAGCTTAGTAGAGCAAAACTATCTTTGCTTAAAAATATTAATTTGTATCATAATATAATATTAATTTCAGAGTAGAAAAGACTTAAAAATGTTTCATTTTGTAATATTTTAAGTAAAGAATAATATTTATTTGCGTTGTTTTAAAGTCATTTAGAATACAATTGATGAATAAATCAAACAAAGGAGAGGTATGAAATTTGATTTTTATGCAACACTAGTTACTATGGTTATAGTATTGCTTTTGGGCGTTTTTGTCATTAAAAGGGTAAAATTTCTTCGTGATTATAATATCCCTGAGCCAGTTGTTGGTGGTGGAATAGCTGCGATTATTCTTTTAATCTTGCATAGTTCTTTTTCATTAAATATTAAATTTGATGAATCTATGAAAGATCCGTTAATGCTTGCATTTTTTTCAAGTATTGGTTTGTTGGCTGATTTTGCTTCATTAAAAAAGGGTGGCAAAAAGTTAGCAATTTTTTTAGTAGTAGTTGTAGGCTTGCTTTTTGCTCAAAATATAGTTGGTATAGGTGTGGCAAGTGCTATGGGGCAAAATCCATTAATGGGGCTTATAGCAGGTTCTGTTACAATGAGTGGTGGCCATGGAACAGGTGCAGCTTGGGCGGCTGAATTTATTAAAGAACCTTATTTGTATTCTAGTGCAACTACTGTTGCTATTGCTTGTGCGACTTTTGGGCTTATCTCAGGCGGTATCATAGGTGGGCCTGTTGCAAGATATTTGGTTAATAAATACAAATTAGTAGTTCCAAAACAAAATGATGATAAAGATGCGATTTTAAATTTCCAATCTCCAGAAAAAGAAAGATTAATCACCCCATCTTCTTTTATAGAGTCTTTAGCATTGATTGCTTTATGTTTATTAATAGGTAATGCTTTATCTACTTATATTAAAACAAATACAGGTTTTACTTTACCAACTTTTGTGTATTGTCTTTTTGTGGGTGTTGTTTTAAGAAATGTTTTATCAGCTACAAAAATTCATCATGTGTTTGATAGAGAAGTATCAGTTTTAGGTAATGTAAGCTTGTCTTTATTCTTAGCTTTAGCACTAATGACTATTAATCTTTGGGATCTAGTAACCCTTGCACTACCGATGCTAGTAATTTTAGTAGTACAAGTTGCTATGATGGCTGCTTTTGCTATATTTGTAACCTTTAGAGTATGTGGAAAAGACTATGATGCAGCGGTTTTAGCAGCAGGACATTGTGGTTTTGGTTTAGGTGCTACTCCAACAGCTATGGTAAATATGCAAACTGTAACAAATCACTATGGTATGAGCCATATGGCATTTATTATTGTGCCTTTAGTAGGTGCATTTTTCATAGATATAGTAAATGCTTTAGTGATTAATGCTTTCTTGTATCTACCATTCTTTCATTAAAATCATCTAGCACTAATTTGGTGCTAGATTAATTTTTTATCTTTGCTCTTACATAAATGATTTAAAAAACACTCTTTACATAAAGGATTTTTAGCCTTACATGTATAGCGTCCAAAAAGCACCATGGCTTGATGAAGATAGTTTAGATTATCTTTAAAAATTTTAGTTAAATCTTTTTCAGTTTCTTCAGGGGTTTTGGCTTTGCTAAGATTAAGTCTATGCGAAACTCTAAATACATGAGTATCTACAGCCATGCAATTAGCCCCACACCATTCTATCATCACTACATGTGCGGTTTTTTGTCCTACACCTGCTAGAGTTTTTAAATCTTGCTCATTCATAGGAATTTCGCCATTAAATTGCTCACAAACTGCTTGAGCCATTTTGATTAAATTTTGTGCTTTATTATTATAAAATGAGCAAGAATTAATCAAAAGCTTTAAAGATGATAAATTTGCCTTAGCTAAATCTTGCACACTAGGATAAGCTTTAAATAAAGCCGGCGTGATGAGATTAACCCTTTTATCAGTACATTGAGCTGAAAGCATAACACAAACTATAAGTTCATAAGCATTACTAAAAACTAATTCTGTTTTTGCCTCTCCAAAATGCTCTAAAAATAATTTTTTAATTTCTAAATTTCTTTTCATAAACTTATTGTATGTTAATCGGCTTTAAATAAAGTTTAGATATAATAAAATCAACAAAACTATTTCAAAGGAAAAACAATGAAAAAAATTTCTTTAGTTGCTGCGGCTTTATTAACAGGTTTGAGTTTAAATGCTGCGGTGGTTGCAACTCTTGATGGAAACAATATCAGCGATACAGAAGTGAATGAGTTTTTTGCTCCTATGTTAAGAGGTGCTAAAATCACTGACTTACCAGCTGAGCAAAAAAAAGCAATTATTGATCAATATATCGTTCAACAACTTGTATTAAAAGATGCTAAAGCTCAAAAAATAGAAAACGATCCTTCATATAAAGAAGAATTAGAGCGTGCTAAAGAAGCTATTTTAGTAAATATCTATCAAAAGAAAATTTTTGATTCAATTAAAAATAACGATGCTAAAGCTAAAAAATTCTATGAAGCAAATAAAGATAAATTCACCAAACCAGCTCAGGTAAAAGCTAAGCATATTTTGGTAACTAGCGAAAAAGAAGCTAAAGATATTATTGCCGAGCTTAGTAAGCTAAGTGGAAAAGCTTTAAATGATAAATTTGCTCAACTTGCAAAAGAAAAATCAATCGACAAAGGTTCTTCAGCTCAAGGTGGTGATCTTGGTTGGTTTGCTGAATCAACTATGGTAAAACCATTTGCTGATGCAGCTTTTTCTATGAAAAAAGGTACTATTTCTAAAACACCTATAAAGAGTGATTTTGGATATCATGTTATCTTAAAAGAAGATGCTAGAGCAAAAAGTACTATGAGCTATAATGAAGTAAAAGCAGGTATTGAAAGCAATATCAAAATGGAAGAATTTAAAGAACTTATGAATAAAAAAGCTCAAGAACTTCTTCAAAAAGCAAAAGTGGAATACAAATAATGGGTGTATTAGATCTTGTTAAACCAGGTGTTTTAAGTGGTGATGATTTAAATATCGTATATAATCATGCAAAAAAAGAAGGATTTGCTATCCCTGCGGTAAATGTCGTGGGGACAAATTCTATCAATGCGGTTTTAGAAAGTGCTAAAAAAGTTAATTCACCTGTGATTATTCAGTTTTCAAATGGAGGAGCTAAATTTGTAGCAGGAAAAGCTTGCCCAAAAGCTGATGTACTTGGTGCTATAAGTGGTGCAAGACATGTGCATTTAATGGCAAAAGCTTATGGAATTCCGGTGATTTTACACACAGATCATGCTGCTAGAAAATTACTTCCTTGGATTGATGCTTTGATTGAAGCAAATATTGAGTTTAAAAAAGAAACAGGCAAACCTTTGTTTAGTTCCCATATGATTGATTTAAGTGAAGAGGATTTAGAAAGCAATCTAAGTACTTGTGAAAATTATCTAAAACAAATGTCTGAACTTGGAATTTCTTTAGAGCTTGAGCTAGGATGTACTGGCGGTGAAGAAGATGGAGTGGATAATACTAATATCGATAATGCAAAATTATACACTCAGCCTGAAGATGTAGCGCTAGCTTATGAGAGACTTTCTAAAATTAGTGATAGATTTTCAATCGCAGCTAGCTTTGGTAATGTACATGGAGTATATAAACCAGGAAATGTGATTTTAAGACCTGAAATTCTTAAAAACTCTCAAAATTATGTAAAAGAAAAATTCAATCTTGGCGAAGAAAAACCAATCAATTTTGTTTTCCATGGTGGCAGTGGTAGTGATATAGAAGATATCAAATCAGCACTTAGTTATGGTGTGATTAAGATGAATATTGACACAGATACTCAATGGGCTTTTTGGGATGGTGTTAGAGAGTATGAACTTAAAAATAAAGCTTATTTGCAAGGACAAATTGGTAATCCTGAAGGCGATGATAAGCCAAATAAAAAATACTATGATCCAAGAGTATGGCTTAGAGCGGGCGAAGAGAGTATGATCAAACGCTTAGAGTGTGCTTTTAGTGATTTAAATTGTATCGATAGAAACTAAGAGTTTTATAACTCTTAGTTGATTTTCCTGTGAAGATTTTAAATTTTTAGAGCAAAATTAACAAAGGTTTATAAAATGGAAGTTAAAACAACTGATGATTTTTCTGATCTTGTATTGCCTGAGGGAAAAGGTAGTACAGGAATTGTTGCTTATTTAAAGATTATTTTTATCCCTGCTATATTGTATATTTTAGTGCTTTTAGGATATTTTGGAAAGATTGATTTTAAAGTAGAATTACATAGTGTTGTAATGATAGGGATTATCTTTTTGGTGGCTTTGATCTTTGCTAGACATAGTGCTGATTATGCTTCAAGTATTTTTGAGCAACAAAAAGATGAGTTTAAGCTTATATTAAAACGCTATATTATGAAGCATTTTTTAGTTATAGGTAAAGAAACAAAGTCAAACGCTAGTTTTGATGATTTTGCTTATGCTTATGTAAAAGATTTAAGAAATGAAAATTTTGCTTCTGTGGGTGCAGCTATTTTTCCTATGCTTGGTATTTTAGGAACTTTTATAAGTATAGCCATGTCTATGCCAAATTTTAATTCAAGCGACACAGCAGGTTTAGAACAAGAAATTTCAGTTTTATTAAATGGAGTAGGAACAGCCTTTTATGTATCAATTTATGGAATTTTCTTAGCACTTTGGTGGATATTTTTTGAAAAATACGGTAGTAGTAAATTCCAAAAGCTTTTAAATCGTCAAAAAAACGCAACAAGCGATTTTTTCTGGTCTAAAGAAGAAATTGATAGAAAATATCTTCAAGAAAGTTTGCAACATTTTGAAAAAATAGGCACGATTTTTGAGCATGTGAGCAATGAGGAATTTTTTAAAGAATTAGATAATACAATAGATAGAAAATTCAAAGTTTTTCAAGAGCTTGTAAGTGCTGAGGAAAAAGCTGTAAGATTAAGCAGTGAGCATGTAAAGCAAACTATGAGTGATTTATCTAAAACCCAAAGAGAGCAAAAAGATATAGTTAAAACTTACAGCGAAATCGCAAATGCGGTAAATATGCTAAATTCAAACATAAAAGATTTAACTTTAAGAATTTCAGAGCAATACAATAGACTTTTAGATGTGAGTTCTGATAAGATTGTCCATCTAGATAAAAGTGTGAGTGCTTTAGATGAAAAGGTGAATAATTTTTCAAATAATATTGAAAAATATCAAAATCTTATGCTTGATAATCAAACTAAACTTTTCGAGGGCTTTAGAGCAAGTATTATAGAAGGTATGCACACTTTTAAAGAAGCTTATGAAGATGAAAAAAATATCGATGAAAAAATTTCACTAATGCAAGAATTTAAAGAAGAAAGTAAAGAATTAGACGAGCAAACCACACAAGTTATTGCAAAGCTTGAAAATCAAAAAGAAGATGAAAAAATAGATGATAAAAAATAATTCTAACAATGAAGAAAATAATTTTTGGATAGCTTATGCAGATTTAATGGCGGGCTTGCTTTTTATATTTATTTTGCTTATTGGAGCTATAGTTGTTAAGTATGTTTTAACTCAAAGTGATTTGCAAATCATAAAAGAAAATCTACAAAAACAAGAAGAGCGCTTAAGAGAGAACAAAGAAGAATTAAATCAAAAAGAAGATATTTTAAAAAATCTTAGCCAAAAACTAAATAATACTTCAAGTACACTTGATGATGTTAATAAACAAAAACAAGCTTTAGAGGCTAATATTACTAAACTCAATCAAGATTTAAATTCAAGTTTGGATGAAAAAGATCAACAAATTTTTGCTTTGCTTGAGAGATTAAACAAAAAAGATGAAGAAATCAAAGAATTAGAGCGTAATTTTGATGAGGCAAAAAGTAAAATCAAAGAATTAGGTTTAATCAAAGAAAATACCATTAAAAATCTTCAAGCAAAATTTGATACTAATATTACCCTAGATTCTAATACAGGGGCGATAGTTTTACCTTCTGAAGTGCTTTTTGATACAAATTCTTTTACACTAAAAGCACATGCAAAAGAAAATTTGAAAGCGATTTTAACGCAGTATTTTGACAATATTTTAAAAGATGAAAATATCTTAAATAGCATAGAAAATATAGTCATAGAAGGTCATACAGATAGTGCAGGTTCTTATATATATAATCTTGATTTATCGCAAAAAAGAGCTTATGCTGTGATGAGTTTTATACACTCATTTTACAAAGATCCAAGATTGCAAAAGCTTTTAATGGCAAGTGGTAGGTCTTATTCTGATGTAATTATGAAAGATGGTAAAGAAGATAAAGAAGCAAGCCGTAGAATAGAGATTAAGTTTAATATCAATACAAATAATGCTTTGGAAAAGGTTGAAAAATACCTTGATAGCAAGTAGAATTGATGTTTTAAAATACAATGATTTTGAATTTTTACTCAAAAGAGATGATTTACTAGGTTATATTAATGGAAATAAGGCTAGAAAACTAGCCTTTTTTGAAAAAAATAAACATTTATTTAAAAAAGGACAAAGATTTATTTCTTTTGGCTCCTCTCAAAGTAATGCTTTAGTTGCTTTAGCTAAGTTTTGTTACGAAAATGATTTTTTGCTTATTTTTGTTTGTGAAAAAATGAGTTCTTTTTTAAAAGAAAATCCCCATGGAAATTTAGAATTTGCATTAAAACACAATGTGGAGTTGATAGAAAATATAAATTATCCCACAAGAAGACTGCAAGCTTTAGCCTTGAAAAAAGATGATGATATTTTTATAGAAGAGGGTGTGGCTATAAAAGAAGCTGAATTTGGATACCAACAACTAGCCTTAGAGCTTAGTGAGCAGTTAAATGAAAAAGTAAGTATTTTTTTACCTTCAGGCACAGGAACTTCTGCAGCTTTTTTGGCTAAACATAGTAAATTTAAAGTTTTTACATGTGCTTGTGTGGGCGATAGTGCATATTTAAAAGAGCAAATTTTAAGCTTAGAGCCAAATTATGATTTTAATAATTTAACCATACTAAATCCACCTAAAAAATATCATTTTGCTAAGCCTTATTTGAAATTTTATGATCTTTATCAAGATTTAAAAAAAGAATGTGGAGTGGAATTTGATTTGCTTTATGATATGGTGGGTTTTAAAACTTTATTAGCTCATAAAGAGCAATTTGGTGGAAAAATCTTATATATCCATCAAGGAGGCCTTGAAGGAAATATAAGCATGTTAAAGCGTTATGAGTATAAATTAAAAAATTCCAAAATAAAAAATCACTAAGATAATCAAAGGTATAATAAATTTAACATAATAATACCATAATTTAAAAATACTTCCTTTTAGGGTATTTTGATTGGAAAGTTCATAAATAGCATCTTTTTTAAGCACCCAACCTACATAAATACAACAAAAAAATGCGGTTAAAACAAAGAATATATTTCCACTAATAAAATCAAAGCTATCAAAAATATTTTTTCCTTTGATGACGGTAATATCTCTTAAAGGACCATAAGTAAGTATGCATGGTAAATTTCCTAGCACAAAAATGCTTCCAAGTGTTAGATTGATAGCAGTATTTTTAGCTAGTTTAAATTTTTCTTCCAAAACACTGATGATTACTTGATAAATTGGCAAGCTTGTGGTAAGTGCAGCGATGATTAAAAGTAAAAAGAAAAACACGCAAATTATACTTCCAAAAGGTATATGTGAAAACGCAACAGGTAAGGTTTTAAAAACCAAAGATGGCCCACTATCAGGGGTTAAACCTACACTAAATAAAGCAGGGAAAATCATAAATCCAGCAAGTACTGCTATGAGGGTATTTAAAATTCCTGTATAAACAGAAGTTTTGATTAAATTCTCATTTTTCTTAAGGTGAGATGATAAGGTTATCATTACGCCAAAACCCAAAGATAAGGCAAAAAATACTTGTCCTAAAACATCTATAAACAATTTAGGAGTGATTTTAGAAAGATCAGGAGTAAGGTAAAATTTCACACCCTCGCTTGCTCCTTCAAGAGTTAAATTGCGTGCAACAACGACCAAAAGACAGATAAATAAAAATGGCATAAGGTATTTTACTGATTTTTCTATGCCATCAATTACACCTTTTTTTAAGATAATCCAATTAATTATCACAAATATAGTAGTAAAAATTCCTATTAATAAAGGATTGTTTTCTATAGTAGAGCTATAAAATTCGCTTGTATATTGAGCATTAATGGGACTTGAAAGATTAAAATCGCCTATGATGATTTTAAAAATATAAGCTAAAACCCATCCGCCTATTACCATATAATAAGCCATGATTCCAAAACTACCTAAAAGTCCCATGTAGCCAACACCTTGCCAAGAATTAGATATTTTAATTCCATCACTTGTTTTTCCGCCAAAAGCATCAACTGAATTTAGCATTCTGCGTCTTCCTATAACATTTTCAACCAAAATCACAGGAATTCCTATAAAAATCATAGCTATACAAAAGGCTAAAACATAAGCACCGCCCCCATTTTCACCTACTAAGTATGGAAAACGCCAAGTGGCTCCAAAACCAATAGTCGCTCCTGCTACTGTAAGGATATAAGTTAGCGTATTGCTCCAAGTTTGTCTTTGCATGCTTTTTCCTTGCTAAATTTAAATAAAAAATATTTTAAGATAAAAAATAATACCATTATGCCAAATTTTTATTTATTTTTTTATCAAATTAAAGGAAAATCCATGCAAAAAAAGAAAATTTTATTTTTAGGTGCAGGATATGCTACTTTATCGGCTATAAAAGCCTTACCTGATGAGTTTTTTGAAAAAGCACAAGTGAGTTTGATTAATAACAATTCTTATCATTATCATACTATTTTACTACACAAAGTAGCTTCAAATGAAGATATTTATAGTTCAAAATATGATCTTTTGCCTTTATTAAATCCAAAAATCAACTTTATCCAAGATGAAGTTTTAAAAATTTCTAAAGATAAAGTTTTTACTAAAAATAATGAATTTGACTTTGATATTTTAGTATGTGGGCTTGGTTTTGCTAAAGAAACTTTTGGCATTAAAGGTATGCAAGAATATGCTTTGAGTATAGATAATTATGAAAATGCTTTAAAAATTAATGAAATTATATATGAGAAAATAAAAAATTATAAAACCGCCCAAAATGAAGATGATTTAAAAATCACAGTTTGTGGTGGGGGTTTAAGCGGGGTTGAGTTTGTAGCTTCTTTAGCTAAAGAGCTTAAAATCTTTTGCCAAAAAGAGCAAATTGCTTATGAGAAATTAGAACTTTCTATTATTGAAGCTATGGATCAAATTTTACCTATGTTTGATAAAAGTTTGGCTTTAAAAGCAAGACAAAGGTTAGAGACACTTGGTGTGAAAGTCTATGAAAAATCTAAAATCATAGAATGTGAAAAAAATGGTATAAGACTTGATGGGGGAGAATTTGTTAAAGCTAATACTATCATTTGGACTGCAGGGGTTAGGGGTAATAGTGTTATAGAAAATAGCTCAGATTTTCCAAGTGCAAGATCGCGTATAGAAGTAGATGCTTTTATGCATCCTTTAAATGTTGAAAATGCATCAAGATACTTTTTTATAGGTGACAATAGTTTATTTAAAAATCCTAAAACCAATACCCCTTATCCTCCAACAGCCCAGCTTGCATTAAGAGAAGGAGCTTATGTAGCCAAAGCTTTAATGGCTATGATTGATGAGAAAGATTTTAAACAAGAATTTTCTTTTGTGAGTGGAAATACCGTTTGTTCTATCGGAAAGGATTATGCAGTTGGAACGGTTTTACATAAGCCAATTAGTGGTTTTTTGGCAATAAAACTTAAAATTTTTATAGAAAAACTATGGCAGTATCAGCTTATAGGGATAAAAGGATTTTTTAAATAAACATATAAGAATCATCATAAGTATGATTTAATCTAGCCTGAATACTCTCTTTCCATCCTTTTGCTAGGGTGGAAATTTTTTCTAATTTTTCTAAAGAATTTGAATTTTTAAAAGGATTAAAAAATAATTGATTTAACTCCATAATGCTTAAATTAGTTTCATCTTTTTGTAAGATTTTGATTTTGTCATTTTTGTTCATTACACCTTCTTTTAAGACTCTATAATACCATCCAGTTCTTCCACTTTTGAAAATTTCTTGAGTGAAATTTAAGTGATTGTGTATGCTAGAAATTTTAAAACAAGGCTTGCGCGGTTGACTTACTTGCAAAATACAAGTACCTATCTCATGTATATCTCCACAACAAACATTATATTCGTTTAAACCATCAATACTTAAATTCTCTCCCATTTCTCCAAAATTTAAGTATTTATTTAAATAATTATTCCATAAAGTATAGTTTTGCACACTATTTGCAAAAACAACTTTTTCTAAATTTCCATGATGAATTTTATCAGCTATTTCATTATCAAGAATATAATCTGTATAAATTTGCAAAGAATTTAAATAAATATCCTTGATAAATGCTGAGTGAAATTTATTATAGTTTTTGATTTTGCCAATTTGCAAAGATTTAATAGAACTCATCAAGGAACTTTACTTAAAAACTCATTTGCATCTACATAGCCTATAATGCGTCCTTTTTCCTCGCCTTTGTTGAAAAATATCATTACAGGAGGCCCAAAAACTCCAAATTCTTTCATAAGAGCTAAATCTTCTTGGCTATTATGTGTTACATCTGCTTTTAAAAGCGTGTAATTAGCAAGCAAATTTTGTACTTTTGTATCTGTAAAAGTATATTCTTCTAAGAGTTTGCAGTTTTCACACCAAGTAGCTGTAAATTCAAGCATGACTGGTTTGGTAGAATTTTGTAATTCTTGCTCAAGCTCTTTTAAATTTTTGATGGTTTTAAAACTTAAACTAGAGCTATTTTCTTTTGAAGCAAGGTTAAACTCAAGAGGTTTTAGCAAGCTTTTTGAGCCCATTGAGCCGCCTAAAATCAGACTTAAACTATAAGCTAAAATTAAAATCATACTTGCTTTTTTAAATTTATCAAAATTAGTTTTTGCTTCATCAAATAACCCCATAAAGCTAGTAAAAAATACCCCTATAACCCCATAAAGCATTAAAATGATGTTTGCACTAAGTATTCTTTCTAGCATCCAAACTGCCATGATGAGCATGATAAAGCCAAAGAAAATCTTTATCTTAAGCATCCAAGCTCCGCTTTTTAAAAAACTTCCTCCAAGTCCTATTAAAAGTAAAGGCATACCCATACCAAAACTCATCACAAATAAAGAAAGCCCTCCTAAAAATACATCGCCACTATTAGTAATATAAAGCAAAGCCCCTGCTAAAGGTGCAGCTACGCAAGGTCCTACAATAAGAGCTGATAAAAAGCCCATAATAGCTATACCAAAAACTCCGTTTTTGCCTTCTATTTTTTTATTGATAAAATTTTGAAATTTAAGTGGCAGTTGTAATTCATAAAGGCCAAACATAGAAAGTGAGAGCAATACAAAAATACCCGCAAAAGTAATGATAATCCAAGGTTGTTGTAATAAACCTTGTACATTAGCACCTGCAAGGCCTACTAAAGCACCTGCTATAGCATAAGCTAAAGACATAAAAAAGACATAGATAAAAGATAAATAAAAGCTATGTTTTTTAGATGGTTTGTCTTTGAGTTTCATTGCAATTAATGAAGAAAGAATAGGTATCATTGGTAAAATACAAGGAGTAAGTGCTAATAATAAGCCATAACCAAAAAAAGTTAAAAGTGTGATAAATATATTTTGTGTGCTTAAATCATTGGCAATTTGCTCATCTTCATTTTGCTTTTTAAATTGATCTTTGGTTGATTTTATAGTATAAATTCCATTTTGTCTATCGAGTTCATAATTTACATATACAGGACGATAGCATAAACCTTCATCTGAGCAACCCTGATAAGCTAGGGAAAGTTTTGCTTTGTTATTTTTAATAAAATCATCTAATAATAATTGAGGTATAAAAAGTTCAAGTTGGTTGAAGATTACTTCTTTGTTTTCTCTCGTTTGAGTTTGTGGGAAATTTAATAAAGAAGTAATATCATTAGAGTCTAATTCTACTTTGATTTGATCTTTGTAAAGATAAATTCTATCTGCGAGATTGATTTTTAAAAAAATTCCTTGATTGTTGCTATGGGTATTGAGTTTAAAAGCTTCATTGAGTGATAATACTCCATTATTAGCAAAAGCTAAATTGAAAAAAATAAAAAATACCGCTAAAAAACGCATTTTTCTCCTTGAAATTGAAAATTAAATTTGTTTTATTTTACTTATTTGTGGTAAATTTAAGTTAATAATTATCCTAAATTAAGGAGCCTGTTATGGACAAGGACAAATTTACTCTCATTAAGGTAAAAAAATCAACGCTTGAGTATGAAAGCGAGCTTAAAAGATTGCAAATTGAGCTTTTGAAATTTCAAAATCATGTTAAAGATAAGGGTTTAAAGGTTTTGATTTTAATCGAAGGACGCGATGCGGCAGGAAAGGGTGGTGCTATTAAAAGATTAATTGAGCATTTAAACCCTAGAGGTTGTCGTGTGGTAGCGCTTGAAAAACCAAGTGATGTAGAGAAAACTCAGTGGTATTTTCAACGTTATGTAACACATTTACCTGCAGCAGGAGAAATAGTGATTTTTGATCGATCATGGTATAATAGAGCAGGTGTTGAACCTGTGATGGGCTTTTGTACTCCAAATGAGCATAAAAAATTTTTGCGCGAGGTGTCTTCTTTTGAAGAGATGTTGCTTGATAGTGGAATTTTATTTTTTAAATTTTATTTTTCAGTTTCTAAGCAAGAGCAAAAAAGACGTTTTGAACAAAGAAGAACAGATCCGCTAAAACAATACAAACTATCTCCAGTCGATGAAAAATCCCAAGAATTGTGGGACAAATATACCCTAGCAAAATATTCTATGCTTTTAGCTTCTAATACACCAAAATGTCCTTGGGTGATTATTAATTCAGATAGTAAAAAGAAAGCAAGAATCAATTTGTTTAAGTATTTACTTAGTGTTTTAGAATATCCAAATAAAATTAAAGATAAGTATTTTAAATACGATAAAAAATTAGTGCGTAGTGGTGAGGAGGAAATTCGCAAAATGGAGCTTAGTTTAAATGATGAAAAACTTAAAAAATTTGATAAAAAATAAGGGATAGAATTGAGTTATCTTTTTATAGTACGTAGTAAATTTAATGAACATAAAAAAATTAATCTAAAAGTATTTTTATTCAATGCTTTTTTGTTGGTTTTTTTATTGTTTTTATTTTTTTATTTGTCTTTTTTAAGCGATAGTTATAATTTTGATTTTGGGGCAATTTATGAATATAAAGATAAAATGATACAAGGTTTTTTCACAAGTTTTTTTATTAGTGTTTTATCTTTGATTGTAGGTGTGATTTTTGCTTTGATTTTATGCTATATGAGTCTTTGTAAAATCGTGCTTTTTAATATGTTCGCAAGGGTTTTTATAGAACTTATCAGGGGTACGCCTTTGCTAGTGCAAATTTTATTAATTTATTACATTTTTGCAGATAATTTGGGGCTTGATAATCGCTATGTTTGTGGAGTTTTGATTTTAGCTTTATTTGCTAGTGCTTATATTTGTGAGATATTTAGAGCAGGGATTTTAAGTGTTGATAAAATGCAATATGAAAGTGCTAAGGCTCTGGGTTTGAGTGAGTTTGAAATTTATAAAAGTGTTATTTTTCCCCAAGCTTTAAAAAATATCTTAGCACCACTAAGTGGACAACTTAGTAATTTGATCAAAGATAGCTCTCTTTTAAGTGTTATAGCTATTTCAGAATTAACACAAAATGCTCAAGAAATCAATGCTTTTACTTTTTCAACTTTAGAAATTTACATTCCTTTAGCACTTTGCTATTTGGTTTTAACTTTGCCTATTTCTATGTTTTCAAGAAAGCTTGAAAAGAGTTTTTCTTAAAAGAAAAACTCAAGCTTTTGTTCTTTGAAAACTTCTTGCATATCTTTGAGGTATTTTTGACTTAGCTTATCAAAAAGACCATTTTCTTTAGATTTTAAAATAAACTCATTGAGTTCTTCTTTTAATTTGGTATTGTTTTTATTTAAAGCTATGGCCCATTGCTCAGGTGTTTTTTCAAAAGGAGTAAAAATAGCTTTTGTTTGTTCAGGATGTTTTTTCCATGCTTTATAAATGCTCATTTGATCATAAATAAAAGCATCAGCTTTTGCTTGAATGACTTCTAAAATAGCCGCATTTTCTTTATCAAATACTAAGATTTTTGCATTTTTAAGATTTTTTTGAGCATATAAATGTGCACTTGAACCTCTTTTTAAAGCAAGTATTTTCCCTTTTTGATTTAAATCTTCTATGGAATTAATATTTGATTTTTTAGCGCTTAGTATCGCTAAATTTGCCTTAGCATAAGGCAAGGTAAAATCTATTACTTTTTTTCTTTGTTCACTTATACTCATAGAAGACATGATGAGATCTATTTTTTGAGTTCTTAAAGCAGGTATAAGTCCATCCCAAGCTATGTTTTGGATTTTTAAATCATAGTTTTTTTCTTTGGCAAAGGCTTGTAAAAACTCTACACTAATACCACTTGGATTACCTTTAGTATCACTCATTTCAAAAGGAGGATAAGCTAATTCCATACCTACAATTAATTCTTTTGCATTGAGTGTAAAAAACAATGCAAGTAGTAAAATAATTTTTTTCATGTTTTTTCCTTAATTTAGTTTTTTTATAAAACAAATAATTTTATTAACTTCTTTGAAGCCACATTGCATATGGAAATTAAAACTATCAATATTTTGTAATTCGCAATCACTAGCAAATTCACTAATTTTTTGATTTAAAATCCATTGTTCGCAATATGTTAGTAGTTTTTTTTGCATAATATTTTTTTCTGAAATTTTCTCTAATGTAAATTCCTTCTAGATATCCTACTGGAGTGCTAGAGCTACCTTCTACATAATCATACCTTATACTAACATATGCTAAGCCTATGCACAATTGCTGTGTTTTAAGTAAAAATACAGCATATTTTTGATCTTTTAATATATTTTCAAATTCATGCTTTAATTTTACAATGGGTTTATTAAACAATAAACTTGCTAATATTAATACATCTTCTAAATCATTAATGTTTGCTTGGTAAATTTTAAAATGATCCAAATTTAGCTAAAGCCCTTTCATAATCTTCTTTTGTGTCTATACCTATGCTTTGGCTTTGTATTTTTAACATTTTGATTTTTTTGCCATTTTCTAAGACTCTTAATTGTTCTAATTTTTCGCATTCTTCTAAAGCTGAGTTTTTCAAAGTGCAAAATTCTTGTAAATTTTTAACCCTATATGCATAAATTCCAAGATGAGCTTTAAAACTTTGTTTATAATTTGCCCTTTCATAAGGAATTTTAGATCTTGAAAAATACAAAGCATAATCATTACTATCAGTAACTACTTTAACCAAATTTGGATCATCACAAGCTTTTGCATCTATTTCTTTATAACAACTACTCATAAAACAAAGCTCATTTTCAAAAGTTTTTTGGCTAAATTCCTTAAAATCTTTAATATTTTGTGTTTCTATAAAAGGCTCATCAGCTTGGACATTAATGATTAGCTCATTTTCATTTAGTTTTAAAATTTGACAAGCTTCATTGATCCTATCAGTGCCACTTTCGTGATTTTTACTTGTTAAAACTGCTTTTATATTGTGTTTTTGTGCTATTTTTAAAACCTCTTCATCATCAAGCGCCACACACACTTCATCAACTTCTTGCATTTTTTTAGCCGTATAAATAAACATAGGTAAATTATCAATCTTGCATAAAATTTTATTTTCAAAACGACTTGATTTTAATCTTGCTGGTATGATTATCATTGTTTTATCCATTCTATAATAGTTTGTTTTAGATTTTTGAGTTTGCAAACTTGATTTTGTTTTTGAGTGCTTGTAAATAAGCTTGCAATATTTGGATGAATTTCTTGCTTAAATTCTTTTGCAAGTTCTTGCATACAAGCTTGTTCATCTTGGCATTCTTTGTTATAAATTGCTTGATACATACTTGGGGTAAATTTACTCCATTGTGCTGTGGAAGTGATAAGCGTAGTAGTGTTAGAATCAAGCATTTTAAAGCAAGTGCAAGTGTGAGGATCTAAAAGTCCTAAGTGGCTGTATTGTTTGATATATTGCATACACTCATCATCATTGCAAAAATCAGCTTCAAAGTCTTCTTGTAAAAGCTCTAGTTCTTTTTGGCTAAGCTCATAATATTTTTCATTCTTTAAAGCCTGCATTAACTCTTTGGTGCGTTTATCTTTAAATTTATCAAAAAGTAAGCGTTCTATATTTGATGATATAAGTATATCCATAGCAGGAGAAATAGTCTTTTGCAAGCTTTTATTTCTTAAATCATATTTGCCTGTATTAAAAAACTCACTTAAGATATTGTTTGAATTGGAAGCAATTTTAATTTTACCTATATTTGCTCCCATTTTTTTAGCATAATAAGCTCCCAAAGCATCGCCAAAATTTCCACTTGGAACAATAATGTCTATTGTTTTATCGATTTTTAAACTAGCATAGTAATGATAGATGATTTGAAAAAGTATTCTTCCAAAATTAACTGAATTTGCAGCACTTAGACTTAACTTTTCTTCTTTTAAAGTATTTTTAAAATCCTCATCATTTAAAAGCGCTTTTAGAGCATTTTGTGCATCATCAAAATTACCTTCAATGGCTATGGATTTTAAATTGCTTGCATTTGAATGTGTCATTTGTAAAGCTTGAGTTTTACTTGTGCCTTCATTTGGGTAAATACAAACTACTTTTATGCCTTTTTTATTTTCAAAGCTTTTTAATGTTGCAGGCCCTGTATCACCACTTGTAGCGCACATGATTAAAAAATCATCATCTTTTTTTAAGTGTTCTAAAAGTACGCCAAAAGGTTGTAAAGCCATATCTTTAAAAGCTCTTGTTGGTCCATGGAATAATTCATTAATATAAAGTTTATCATTGATTTTTTTCAAATTAATAGGGCAAGTTTTATCATCAAAACTCTCATAAGTTTTCAAAGCTTTTTCAAAAACTTCAAGCTCTAAATCAAAATTAAAAGCCGCGATGATTTTTAAAGCTAATTCTTTGTAGCTTAAATTTTTTAAAGCTTCATTATCAAGCTTTGGTAGATTAAGTGGCGCATATAAAGCATTATTAGGTGCACTAGGGCTAAGTAAGGCTTTTGAAAAGCTTACTTGATGGTTTTTATCTTGGGTTGAGTGTAGCAACATTTTCTTCCTTTTTGTTAAATTTATCAATATAATCTTGCAAAACTTGCTTAAAGTTATCTTTTAAAACAATATCAAGATGAATAAGTTCAGTTTTAAAGCCAAAATCTTTTATTTTCACATAGTCTTTAAAGGTTAGCATCAAGGTATCACAATTGTGTTTTTTTAAAAGTTTTTCTAATTCTTCTTTTTTGAAAGTATAATGATCGGCAAAAAAATAACAAGCCCTAGCTTTGATAAAATGCTCATATAATCTAAAAGGTTTTGCAATAGAGCTTATTAAAACTGCTTTTTGATTTTCTTTTACATGAGAATAACGCACAAAGTCTTCATTTTCTTTAGCTATAAAATCAGCCCTTTTAGCAAAAGATTTTGGCAAACGATAAGCCCCGCTAGGTAGAGTAAAATCAAAAAATGGCTCATCTTTACTTTGCAATAAAATATTAAGTTTTTTAATATGAAATTTAGAAAAAGCATCATCTAAAAGTATGATTTTTGCTCCAAGTTCGATAGCTTTTTGTATACCTTTAACCCTATCTTCGCTTACTATCACTCCATTAATGTGTTTTGTAAGTGCATATTCCATAGCTTCATCGCCACTTTCTTTAATATCGCATAAAATTTCATCTTTATGCTTAACGATGATTAAGCCTTTACTTTGTCTTTTATAGCCTCTTAAGATAATAAAACAATTTTCAAACTCAGCTGCTATGGCTTTGCAAATGGGAGTTTTTCCATTGCCTCCTAGGGTTAGATTACCTATGCTTATAATGGGTAAATTAAAATCAAGTTCTTTTTTAAATTTAGTATTTAAAATCGCTATGATCATATATAAAAAGCTAAAAGGTAAAAGTAAAAAGGCTAGAGTTTTTTGCAAAAAATTAGGTTTAAAAAAATAGCGATCAAGCCAAGTCATATGTATTCTTTAATATTGTTGGAAGTTTTCTTTTAAAGGCATTATTTTGCACACGCTCTAAGACTAAATTTTTTAAATTCTCATCAAATTTTTCCAAACTTTGATTATTTTCTAAAGCTTTTAAAACTTCATCTAAAACTTCATATTTATAGCCAAGATCTTTTTCATCGCTTTGATTTGGCCAAAGATCAGCACTAGGGGCTTTTTGTATGAAATTTTCATGCACACCCATAAAATTAGCAAGCTCAAAAACTTGACTTTTATAAAGTGTAGCCAAAGGATTAAAAGCACAAGCTAAATCCCCATAAATAGTCCCATAACCAAGCATAAGCTCGCTTTTATTAGAAGTACCTACCACTAAAGCATTATGTAAAGCCGAATAATCATAAAGCAAGCTCATGCGCACTCTTGCAGCTAAATTCCCAAAGCGTAAAGGGTTCAAGTCTTGACAAATTTTTTCATAAGCACAAAGTACTTCATCAATATAAACAATCTTGTGATGAATTTGCAAATCTTTACAAAGCATTAATGCATCATCTAAATTTTCTTTTTTAGAATGTTTTGTAGGCATTAAAAGCACAAAAAGTTTTTCACCTACTGCTTTTTTGCAAAGATGAGCTACTAAAGCTGAATCTATCCCACCGCTTAAACCTAAGATGAGATTTTTATCTCTTGCTTGTTCTTTTATAAAATTGATCAATAATTCTTGTAATTTTGTATAATTCATAAAAAATCTTTAAATATTAATTTTTTAAAATTATATTTGATTTAGTTAAAAGGAAGTTTATATGCGTATTTTAAAACAACCATGCGGAATGTATGAAACAAATTGTTATATTATAGATCATAATAATAAGCAAATCATCATTGATCCAGGTGAAAATGCTTATGAGTTTATCAAAGAAAACGCAAGCAAACCTTTGGCTATTTTAAATACTCATGGTCATTATGATCATGTTTATGATAATGCTAAAGTTAAAAAGGTTTATGAAATTCCACTTTTTATCCATAAAGATGATGCTTTTATGTTAAAAGATCCTTTTAATTATGGTTTTGAGTATTCAAATGCTGATATGTTAATAGAAAATGAAAATGAATTTAGTATAGATGAGTTTAAGTTTAAATTTCATCATTTCCCAGGGCATACTCCAGGGTGTTGTATGATAGAACTTGTGGGTGAAGATGTGCTTTTTAGTGGAGATTTTTTATTTTACCGTAGTATTGGTAGATGGGACTTTCCTTACTCAGATGCAGCTAAGATGAAAGAGAGTTTATTAAAAGTTTTAGCTTATGAAAAAGATTTTAGATTGCTTCCAGGGCATGGAGAAGAAAGCACTTTAAAAGAAGAGCAAAGTGCAATTCCTGCTTGGTTAAGGTATTTTCACTAATGGATAAGGTTTTATATTTTTTAAGTTTTTTGCTGATTTTAAGTGCGATTTTGAGTTTTTTTAAACCCAAAGAAGCAAAAAAGAAATTTTTTCACAAATGCCCATGTTTTAGAGCGGTGGAAAATGGTTTAATGAGTAGAATTTGTATTTATGCGGGAAGTTTTGGTTTTATGTATTCTGTGCTTTATATAGGATTTGGAGTGTATGATAAAAAACTTTTTATCATATTGCTTTTATCTTTTGCGATATGGTATTTTGCTTGGGTTTTAAAAAAAGAGTAAAAAACTATCATTAAAAATGTTAAAATACTTTTTTAATTATCAAAAAGGGTATCAAAATGAGAAAAAGCATAGCAGAATGGCAAAAACAAGAGCTACTTTTACTTTCCTTGCCTCATGAAAATAGCGATTGGAAGCCTTATTTAGAAGAGATTTTGCAAAGCTATGAAGAATTTGTTAAAGCTGTGGCAAATTTTCAAAAAGTTTTACTTATAGCACCAAGTGAAAAAGACTTTCAAAGATTTAAGCATATAAAAAACGTTGATTTTTTTAAGTGCGATACTAATGATACTTGGATTAGAGATTTTGGTGCAATTGATGTGTGTGAAGATGATAAATTCATAGGGCTTGATTTTATTTTTAATGCTTGGGGTGATAAATTTCAAAGCACTTTAGATAATGCGGTAAATTCAAAACTTTTTGCACAAAAATTATCTGGAAAATTAGAAAAAATTGATCTTATCTTAGAAGGTGGGAGTATTGATTTTAATGGGCAAGGAGTAATGCTTACAACGAGTGCTTGTTTGTTAAATGAAAATAGAAATTCACATTTAAATAAAGAGCAAATTGAAGCTAAGTTAAAAGAAATTTTTGGCTTAAAACAAATTATATGGTTAAATCATGGTTATATAAAAGGCGATGATACTGATCATCATATAGATACTCTAGCAAGATTTATCAATGAAAAAACCATTGCTTATTGTGTATGTAAAGATGAAAATGATGAGCATTATGCACCTTTAAAGGCTATGGAGGAGGAGCTTAAAAAAACAGGATTTGATTTATTAGAGCTTCCTTTACCTAAGCCTTTGTATTTTGAAGGTAAAAGACTTGGTGCTACTTATGCAAATTTTGTTTTTGTTAATGGTGGCTTGATAGTGCCAACTTATAATGATGAAAATGATGCTTTGGTATTAGAAAATTTACAAAAAGCATGTAAAGATAGAAAAGTAGTAGGGGTTGATGCAAGAGTGTTTTTAAGACAAAATGGTTCTTTGCATTGTTCTTGTCAAAACCGCTATGAAGGTCAAAGATGAATTTGCAAAAAAGCGCAACCATCATCGCAAGTGTATGTGCTGTTTTTTTAGCTATTGTTAAATTTATAGTAGGTTTAGCTTCGGGTTCTGTTGCGGTGCTTTCTAGTGCGATCGATTCTTTACTTGATTGTGTGATTTCGGGTTTAAATTTTTTAGCTTTGAAAAAAAGCTCTCAAGGATCTAGTAAAGAATATAATTTTGGCCTTAGTAAAATTGAAGCATTAATGGGACTTTTTGAAGGTCTTGTTATTAGTGGGATTGGGGTTTATATTTTTTATGAGAGTGTTTTAAAAATTCACAATCAAGAAAGTGTAGAAAAACTTGATCTTGGAATTTTTGTCATGGCTTTTGCTATGGCTGTAACTTTGTGTTTGGTGGTTTTTTTAAATTATGTTGCCAAAAAAACAAAAAGCTTGATTATAAAAGCTGATAGCTTGCACTATAAAATAGACTTTTTAACTAATGCTCTAACGCTTTTAGCACTTGTGATTATAGCTTTTACAAATTATCATTTTATTGATGGATTATTTGGTATAGCTATAAGTTTATATACGATTTTTTCAGCTTTTAAAATCATCAAAGAAAGTTCTAAAATTTTATTAGATGTGGCAATTGATAAAGAACAAGTTGAAGTGATTAAGCAAATTATAAGTGCAAATAAAGAAGTTAAAAGCTTTCATCATTTAAAAACTAGAAAAAGTCCTGATATACTTTATGTTAGTGTGCATTTAGTTTTTGAACCTACAATATCACTTTTAAAAGCTCATAAAATCGGTGATGAGATTGAAGATAGTGTAAGGGAGCATTTTAAAGATGATTTTTGGAATATCCATATACACTTAGACCCTTATGATGATTCAGAAGAAGAAAGGAGTAAAAATGAAATTAGCACTCATACAGCAAGAATTTAAACAAAATAAAGAAAAAACTATAGAAAAAACATGCGAACTTATCAAACAAGCAGCAAAAGAAAAGGCTGAGCTTGTATGCTTGCAAGAGCTTCATCAAACGCAGTATTTTTGTCAAAGTGAAAATACAAACTTTTTTGATTTGGCAAATGACTATGAAGAAGATGTTAAATTTTGGTCTAATGTGGCTAGGGAAAATAAAGTTGTTTTGGTAACTTCTTTATTTGAAAAAAGAAGTGCAGGACTTTATCATAATACTAGTGTGGTATTTGAAAAAGATGGCTCCATAGCAGGTAAATACCGCAAAATGCATATTCCTGATGATCCTTGTTTTTATGAAAAATTCTATTTTACTCCAGGTGATTTGGGCTTTGAACCTATACAAACAAGCGTTGGAAAACTTGGAGTTTTAATATGTTGGGATCAATGGTATCCTGAAGCTGCTAGATTAATGGCTTTAAAAGGAGCACAAATTTTAATTTATCCTACTGCTATAGGTTGGTTTGATAAGGATGCAAAAGAAGAAAAACAAAGACAACTTGAAGCTTGGATAGGTGTGCAAAGAGGCCATGCTATAGCTAATGGCTTACCTGTAGTAGCTATCAATAGAGTGGGTTTTGAAAAAGATGAAAGCGGTGTGGAAGATGGCATAAGATTTTGGGGAAATTCTTTTGTTTTTGGGGCTCAAGGTGAAGAGCTTTTTAGAGCTGATGATAAACAAGAGCTTTGTAAAATCGTTGAAATTGATATGCAAAGATGTGAAAATGTGCGTAGATGGTGGCCGTTTTTACGCGATAGACGCATAGAGTATTTTCATGAATTAAATAAAAGATTTATTGACTAAAAGGAGGAAAAATGAAAAAAGTTTTAGTGCCTTTGGCAAAAGGTTTTGAAGAAGCTGAATTTATAGGTATAGCTGATGTTTTAAAAAGAGCAGGGGAGGCTAGTGGGAATTTAGAAGTAATTATTGCTTCGCTTGATGATGAGCTTTTGGTACAAGGTGCTAATGGAATTTGCATAAGGGCTGATGTGAGTTTATCTAGTGTTGATCAAGAAAATTTAGACGCAATTGCTTTAGCAGGTGGATTTGAAGGTATGATGAATTTAAAAAACAATCAAGCTATCATAAAAATCATACAAGATTTACATGCTAAGAAAAAAATCGTAGCAGCTATTTGTGCTTCACCTATGGTGTTAGCTAAAGCAGGGGTGATAAATGGGGAGTTTTCTTGCTATCCTGGTTGTGAAGTAGGTATTGAAGGTGTAAGAGTAAATAAAGCGGTTGTGGTAAATGAAAATGTCATCACAGCAGCTGGGCCTACTACGGCTATTTTGTTTGGTTTAGAGCTTGCTAAACATTTATGCTCAGAAGAAATTTATCAAAAACTTTATGAAGGTATGCTTGTTCCTTTGACAAAATAAACCCTCGCTAATGAGGGTTTAGCTTATATTTGTTTCATAAGCTTAGTGATTTCACCCTCATGAGGAAATCTATCTACTTCGCAGTTAAACAAGTCTTTTTTAGAGTAAATGATTTTGCCATCTACTTCTACTATAAAATGACCACCACCTTTTTCTATGGTAGAAATTTGCGCATCTTTGAATTCGCTTTGTATTTCTTCTGCAACCCTTGCAGCTTGTGGTTTGTAATTTCAAAGATTACAATAATAAATTTTTACTTCCATTTTTTACTCCTTTTTTGAAAGTAAGCTATTATACATTTTTTATGCTTGTAAGTTTTAAATTTAAGGTTTTTTTTTATAATAATAAAAAACTTAAGGGAAAAGATGAGCCAATTTACACATTTACATTTACACACAGAATATTCTTTACTTGATGGAGCAAATAAACTCAAAGAGCTTGCCAAAACGCTAAAAGCACAAGGTGCAACAAGTGTTGCTATGACTGATCATGGAAATATGTTTGGGGCTATTGATTTTTATAAAACGATGAGGGCTGAGGGGATTAAACCTATCATAGGGCTTGAAGCGTATTTGCATAATCATGATGATTTAAGCGATAAAAGCTCAAGACAACGCTTTCATATTTGTTTGTTTGCTAAAAATGAAATTGGCTATAAAAATTTGATGTATTTAAGCTCGCAAAGTTATATACATGGTTTATATTATTACCCAAGGATTAACAAAAAGCTTTTAGAAGCACATAGTGAGGGTTTGATTTGCTCTTCTGCGTGTTTGCAAGGTGAGGTTAATTGGCATTTAAATACCAAAAATGAAAGAAATTTAAAATTTGGTGCAAAAGGTTATGAAGGCGCAAAAGAAGCTGCGCTTTGGTATAAAAAGGTTTTTGGAGATGATTTTTACCTTGAGATTATGCGTCATGGTATTGATGATCAAAAATTTATCGATGATTCTATCATCAAACTTGCTAAAGAGCTTGATATAAAAATCATCGCAACTAATGATACGCATTATACTTTTAAAGAAAGAGCAGCTGCACATGAAGTATTTATGTGTATAGCTATGGGGGTTAAGCTTGATGATCCAGGGCGTTTAAGACATGAAGTGCATGAGTTTTATGTAAAAACATCAGAGCAAATGAGTGAGCTTTTTGCTGATATTCCTGAAGCTATTGAAAATACTCAAGAAATAGCTAATAAATGCAATCTAGAATTAAAACTAGGCGATCCAACACCACCAAATTTTAAATTTACCCGTGAATATGCAAAAAAATATGGCTTAAGCTTAAGTCAAGAAGATCAAGAATTTAGCTTTGATAATGATGATATAGTTTTTGAGTATCTTTGTAAAAAGGGTTTAGAAGAAAGACTTCAATTTATCGATGCAAGTAAACATCAAGAGTATAAAGATAGACTTGATTTAGAAATTAGTATTATTAAAAATATGAAATTTTCAGGTTATATGCTAATTGTTCATGATTTTATCGCTGCAGCTAAGGAAAAAGATATACCAGTTGGCCCAGGGCGTGGGAGTGCAGCGGGGAGTTTGGTTTCGTATTGTTTGAAAATTACAGATTTAGATCCTATACCTTATAATCTTCTTTTTGAGAGATTTTTAAATCCTGAGCGTGTATCAATGCCCGATATTGACGTGGATTTTTGTCAAGATAGAAGAGGGGAAGTGATTGATTATGTTATTGATAAATACGGAGCTGAAAAGGTTGCGCAAGTTATTACCTTTGGTAAGCTTTTAGCAAAGGGAGTAATCCGTGATGTGGCTAGGGTTTGTGATATGAGTATACCTGATGCGGATGCTTTGGCAAAATTAGTTCCTGAAGAGCTTAAAATCACTTTAGAAAAAGCTTATGAGCAAGAGCCAAAAATCGCTGAATTTGTAAATTCTCATCCAAAAGGGCGTCAAGTTTGGGATTTTGCCAAGGCATTAGAGGGTTTAAATAGAAATGCAGGTATGCACGCAGCCGGAGTTGTGATATCTAATGAAGCTTTGTGGAATAAAGCTCCGCTTTTTAGACAAAGCAAAAATGATGAGCGTCATTTGGTTACGCAGTATTCTAAAGAATATCTTGAAGATGTAGATTTAATCAAATTTGACTTTTTGGGTTTAAAAACTCTTACAGTAATTGATAATGCGATTAAGCTAGTGAAAAAGCGCTATGGCAAAGATGTAATTTGGGAAAAGATTGATATGAATGATCCTAAGGTTTATAAAACCATACAAAGTGGTAATACCTTGGGCATTTTCCAAATAGAATCAGGCGGTATGCAAAGTTTGAATGCTAGGTTAAAGCCTGAAAGATTTGAAGATTTAATCGCGGTTTTAGCTTTATATAGACCAGGCCCACTTGATAGTGGGATGGTGGATGATTTTATCGATATTAAGCATGGTAGAAAGGCTGCTACTTATGCATTTGAAGATTTAAAACCTATACTTGAAAATACTTATGGGGTTATAGTTTATCAAGAGCAGGTTATGCAAATAGTGCAAAAAATCGGTGGTTTTTCTTTGGGTGGGGCTGATAATGTGCGTCGTGCTATGGGTAAGAAAAAAAGAGAAATTTTGGATAATCTTAAAGCAGAGTATTTAGAAGGAGCTAAAAAGCAAGGTTATGATGAGAAAAAGGCTGATGATTTATTTGAACTTATTTTGAAATTTGCTGAGTATGGTTTTAACAAATCTCACTCGGCTGCCTATGCACTTATAACCTTTCAAACAGCGTATTTAAAAACTTATTATCCAAGTGAGTTTATGGCTGCACTTTTAACAAGTGAAGAAAGTAATGTAGACAAGGTCGCAAAATACATTGAAGAGATGAAAAGAATGAATATCAAGCTTTTGCCACCAAGTATTAACAAAGCCCAAAGAGAATTTAGTGCAACTAAGCTTGAAGATGGTTCTGAAGCTATTATTTATGGGCTTGGAGCGATTAAAAGTGTGGGAATTCCTGCGATAGAAAATATCATGGCAATTCGTAAGGAAGAGGGCTTTAGTGATTTTGATGATTTTATAAGTTCGATTGATCCAACTAAGATTAATAAAAAAACCATAGAAAATTTAGCCAAATCAGGCGCTTTTGATGAGTTTGGCTATACTAGAAAATGTTTAGTGGATAATCTTGAGCTTATTTCAGAAACAAGTAGGAAAATCGCTGAAGTTAAAAGAAACTCTACTGCTTCACTTTTTGGAGAAGAAGAAATAGCCGCAGATATCAAAGTAGGGCTTCATGATAGTAAAATCGAATTTGAACTAATGGAAAAACTAGGCTATGAAAAAGAAATCTTAGGAATTTATGTATCAGGCCACCCTTTAGATAAATTTGCAAGTCAAATAGAAGGCATAGAGTATTTTAAAAGTATGGACTTTGAAACACTTAAAGGCGAGGGTGAGCTTTTGGTGGTAGGGAAGATTGAAGATTTTAAATCAATGATGAGTAAAAGCGGTAAAAGATATGCTAAGGCTGTGGTTTTAGACTTTTATTCTTCTTTTGATATGATTATTTTTGAAGCTCAAGTAGAAAAAGTTGAGGCACTTTTTAAAGAAAGTAAAGATGAAGCCTTTGCCTTTTTACTAAGATATAAAAACAATGACAATGACTTAAGCTTTAGTCTAAATGAAATTTACACCCTAGAAGAAGCAAAGGAAAATGAGTTAAAATCTTTTAGTAAGAAAAAAAGCTTTGCAAAAAAAGAAAACAAAGAAGAATTTACCCAAGAGCCTATGAAATTTGAAGAAAATATCATAGAACTTGATATTAACAAGCTTAGCAAAGATATGGTGTATGAAATTTATGATCTAGCTAATACAAGGCACAATCCAAAAGATACTAATAACAAAAAGCTTGTGCTAAAAGTGCTTGATATGGGTAGTTGCTTGCTTTATCATACAAATTTTGTTCTCTCGCAAGAAGCTATGGATGTGATAGCTCAAAAATGTAAAGGTTAAAATATAGACATTAAAAGTCCATTTTATATAGTATAATTATATCAATACAATATAAAAAGGATAAAAAATGGCTTTAGCGGTTGAAACTATTCAAGATTATACCATCCAAAAAGGTAAAAAATCTTTTTGGATGTGTTTTAACACTCCAAACAATGATTTTCATGTCAATAAAACAAAACATAGTGATTTGTTTGATAAAGACAAGACAGATTATAAAGCTAGAGATGAATTTTTAGCTTTTATGAAAGAAAATTTTCCAAAAACAAAACTAACTATGGTATTTGATACGGCTCCGGTGGGGTATTTGTCGTATCCTTATTTGGGTAGTCTTGCTGTTGATTGTGATGAAAATGATGAAGTTTATAAGGCTATAAATAAAAAATACGAAGATGAAAATTGCATGCCAAAATCCATGAATGCAGTTTTTTGGGAAATGAGCCTTGAAGTAGCCAAAGAGCTACATGAGGCTAGGAAATTTGATTATGAAAATTTTTAAAGGTAAAAAATGCAAATACAAACTTATATAAAAGAAGCTTTAGACAAAGCAGAGGTAATCATCATCACAGCTGGAGCTGGCATGGGAGTAGATAGTGGTTTGCCTGATTTTAGAGGAAAAGAAGGTTTTTGGAGAGCTTATCCGCATTTGCAAAAACTAGACATAGACTTTGAACGCATGGCTAATCCTACAAATTTTTATACAAACGCACAGCTTGCTTGGGCTTTTTATGGACATAGATTTAAATTATACAAAGATACTATGCCACATAAAGGTTATGAAATACTTTTAAAACTTGCAAAAAGCAAACAAGATTATTATGTCGTTACGACTAATGTAGATGGGCATTTTAAAAAAGCTGGTTTTGATGAGAATAAAATTTATGAATTTCATGGAAATATAAATTATTTACAATGTTTTAATTATGCATGCGGTGATTTGATCTGGCAAATGCAAGAGGAATTAGATATAAATATGGAAAATTTCAAAGCTTTATCTTTGCCAAAATGTCCTAGATGTCAAGGCTTGGCAAGGCCAAATATCTTGATGTTTAATGATGGTAGTTTTAATGATAGTCGTTATTTTTTACAAAAGCAAAGTTATAAAAACTGGCTTAAACCCTTAGAGGATAAAAACATCTTGCTTGTAGAGCTTGGAGCTGGTAAAGCTGTGCCTAGTATGCGTATGTTTGGCGAGGATTTTTGTAAAAAAAGCAAAGCTAGAACACTTTTAAGGATCAATCCAAATGAGTGTGATTTTCCAAAGTTTTTTAGAAATGGCATAGGACTTAAGATGAAAGCTTTGGAAGCTTTGGAAATGATAGATAGCTTGATATAATAAGCTTAAAATTTAGAAAGGCTATAAATGAGTGGTAAAAATACAGAAGTAAAATCTTGTGTTGTGAGTTTGAAAGAGTTGGTGCGTGGAGATATAATTAATGGTAGTAATATTTTTGATAAAGCTTTTTCTTTAAACATACCTGATTATCAACGCCCTTATTCTTGGGGTATAGAGCAAGTTAAAACTCTTTTAAAAGATATAAGCGAACAAATAGATAAAAACCAAAATAAACAAGATGTTGAAAAACAAAAATATCTTTTAGGAAGTTTGATATTGCATACAGAAAATACAGAAAAAAAGTTTAATATAGTAGATGGCCAACAACGCCTTACTACCTTGGCTTTAATTTTAAGAGTTTTATGCGAAAATAATCAAGAAAAATGCAAAGAATGTAAAATATGCGAAAATAATCAAGAAAAATGCAAAGAATGTAAAATAGGTAATTTTTTAGGCAAAGTTAAATACTCTCATAATGAGTCAAAATACCATATCAAAGAAAATTACGAGTATATAAAAGCTTATTTTGAAAGTTATAAAAATGATAAAAAATGCGAGTTTTTAAATCTTCTTTTAAAAAATATAGAATTTGTCTGCGTTTTAGCTCCAAGTGAAGATGATGCGTTTTTGTTTTTTGATAGTGCAAATTCAAAAGGTAAAGGCTTAAAATCATACGATCTTATAAAGGCTTTTCATTTGCATTCTTTAGAGAAAAATCAAGGTAGTATGCTAGGTTATTATGCAAGGAAATTTGAAAATCTTGCAAAAGATGAAAGGAAAATCACTATTTTATTTGATGAGCTTTTAGCACCTGCTAGAGCATGGTTAAAGCACAAAAGCATTAATGCTAATGATATTAAAGCATACGAAGAGTTTTGTAAAGAATTTTTTAGCGATAAATTCCTTTATAGCAAGGAAGATTTAGGAATTTTAAGTAGTTTTGCTAATGGGGTAGATTTTTTTGAGTATTTGTTTAAATACAATGAGTTTTTTGATAAATTATCAAATAATGCTTTATATCAAGAGTTAGATAAGATATATTACACAGGATTTATTTATAACAAATACATTTATGCCATTGCTGTGATGATTTATTTTTCTAAATTTCCAAATGGTAATAGTGATTATTTCTTAGCCTTGCTTGCAAGAGCTGCTTTTAGCTTAAGAGTTTATAGACCAAGTATTTATAGGGCTACTCAAAGAGATTATGCTTTGGAATTTTTAGAAAAAGTGTATTTTGTATCTTTTGAAGAGGAATTAGAGCAAAATTTACTTGATTTTATAGCTATAAAAAATGAAGAAGAAAGAAAATCAACACAAGAATTAGATGGTGGAAGAGGTGATTATATAGAAATTGTTAAAAAATACTATCAAGGTGAAGATGCTCTATATAAAAACATCCCATCACATTATGTAAAAAAATAAAAAATAAAGGTATAAACAATGAGTAATAAAGCAAATATTAAAAATATTAGTGAAGTAAAAGATATCTTTTTTGAAATTCCACCTTATCAAAGACTATATGAGTGGAATAAAGAGCAAATACAAACTTTACTTAATGATATAAAAACTAAATTTGATGAAGATAAGAAAGATGAAAATAAGAATGAATACTTTATCGGTAATGTAGTGGTAAGTAAAAAAGATGATAAATATCTACTCATAGACGGCCAACAACGCTTAACAACTTTGTTTTTGATAGGATTTTTTCTTTCTTATAAAAATCCAACTTATAAAAAACCAAGCGATCAGCTAAAGTGGAAAAAATTTATAATGCAAAGTGATAAACTTAGAATTTCTATGCCTATAAGAGAAAAAGAAGAAGAAGTTCTAAAAGAATTTGCTAAATTTTGCAATAAAGATAATAAAGATAATGAGAGAAAAAATGATATTTTTTTACAAGAAATTAAAAAATTTCCACAGGATATATGCCAAAACATACCGCAAGCTTTAGAAATTATAGTAAATTGGTTTGAAGAGAATATCAAAGAAAATACTAATGAATTTTCCGATGAATTTTCTAATTTTATTTATAGCAATGTAAAATTTGTTTTTGTAGAATTAGCCCAAAATACTGACTTAAATCGCTTTTTTATCCGTATGAATAACCGCGGCAAACAATTAGAAAAACATGAAATTTTAAAAGCAAGACTGCTTTCAAATATTAATGAAAACGAAAGAGCTTTTTATGCTCATATATGGGATATTTGCTCACAAATGGATAATTATATCTTTCAAAAAGCTAGCGATAGAGTGATTTCTAAGTCAAATGAAAGTAGTAGAGATAATTATATAAATAATATCATACAACCTAAAAAATCATTTGACAAACCAAATCAAGACAAGACAAACCAAGGTAAATTTAAATCCATAGTAGATTTTCCTACTTTTTTATTGCATGTTTATAAAATTTGTAATGAACAAGATATCGCTATAGATAAAAATAAGCTTTTAGATATTATAAAAATAGAAGAAAAAGAAAGTAGAGAAAAAGCTAAAAAATTCATAGAAAATCTTTTAAAATATAGAATTTTATTTGATTATTTTGTTATTAAAAGTCAAGATGATATGGAAAATTCTTATAAGATTAGAAGATTATCTAAGGAAGATAAAGCATATACAATTAGTGAAAAATCTAATGAAATGTCTGATCTTGCTATGGTGCAAAATTATCTACGCGTAGCAAGAAGTGGTATGTCTAATAATCATCATCACTGGCTTACTCCGTTTTTGAAATTTTTGGATGATAAAATTAAATTAGAAATTCCATATAATGAAGTAAGTAGTGATAATATGACAACTCAAATAAACAATTTTGATGATCTTGTTATAAATGATTATGATTCTTCTAATTTGGTAATTTTCCTTGAAAATTTAGATACGGCTTTGGCTAAAGAGCAATTGCAAGATAATGATTTAATTAAAAAAGTTAATGAAATTCTAAATTCGGAAAATAATTTGGAAGCAACTGGTAATGTTGACTTAAATAAATTTTATATAAATGAGCATGAAACACAAAAATGCATATTAGATCAAGGAACAGCGACTCCGCATTATTGGTTTTATCGTTTGGAGTATTATTTATGGAAGTATTCAGAAACAGATAAATTAAAAGAAACAGAATTAGATGAGAAAAAATTTAGCAATATTGCTAGCAATTTCTATTTTAGAAGCTTAAATTCCATAGAGCATGTGCAAGCGCAAAGTAAAGCACAAGAATGGAAAGATGAAAAAGATAGCAATATAGATAATTTTGGAAATTTAGCTCTTATTAGCTCTAGTTTTAACTCATCTTTGAATAACCAAGATGTGCCAAGTAAGTATAGCGATTTTAAAAAAAGATATATGGATAATAAAAAAGCAGTCATATCTTTAAAACTATGGCTTATATATGCACTAGCTAAAGATAATGATGAAATTACTTGGACTTTTGAAAAAGCTAAAAAACACAAAATCCAAATGTTAAAAATTCTAAAAAATTCTTTTGAAAGCAATTAAGATAAAGCCTTAGGCTTTATCTTTTCATAAATTTAGCAAGGACTTTGTTTTTGCTTCTTATCTTACGAAAATACTCTTTTGATAAGATATCTTTTAAAATTTTAGCATTGTTGTAGCTTAGATTAGTTTTTCTTTGTATGTAAGAAATAGCATTATTTGCTAAATTTTTCTCTCTTGATTTTTTTATCAAAGCCTTGTCTAAAGTAGCTATCTTAGGCATGTTTTTGATAAATTCTAGATACTCTTCTTTGCTTTCAAAGGGAGAATCTTCAAAACTAAATGGAACCTGACTTGGTATTTTTTTCTTTTTCATGTTTTCCTCCATATTTTTAAAATGATATTCTAGCATAAAATATAGACAATCTTAGTCTATAAAATTCTAATATAATTTCATTTTACAAAGGAAAGTGATGAAAGAAGTTAGGATTATTATCGATGATGAATTTGATCATGTAAGAGATTTTTGTAATGGCTTTGCGGCGGTAAAAAAAGCTGGTAAGTATAGCTTTATAAATAGCAATGGAGAATTAATTTGTGATTTTTTATATGATGAGGTTTTAAATTTTAGTCAAAATTTAGCAGGTGTTATGATAAATGATAAATGGGGTTTTATAGATACTAAAGCTAAGGTGGTAGTGGATCTTATATATGATGATGTTTGTAGTTTTGTAAATGATTATGCACTTTTGCGACAAGGAAATGAAAATATCATCATAGATACTCAAGCAAATATCATTTTAAAGACTGAATATGATGGCATTATAAGACTCAGTGATAAGCTTTTTAAGATCAAAAAAGGCGATGTGTTTGCATTGGTTGATCAGAATGGAAATTTTTTAAGTGATTTTGAGTTTTTAAGTATAAAAAGACTAAATGAAAAATTATTTTTATGCAAGCAAAAGATCAATGGTAAGGTTAAATGCGGAGTTTTGAATGAATTTGCAAAGCTTGTTTTAGAGGCTAAGTTTGATGATATTAGCTTGATAAATGATGAGTATTTGCTAGTGTTTGATGGGTTTTTGTATGGTTTGTTTGATGTAAATTTAAATTGCATTTTTGATCCTATGTATAAGGATGTGAAATTTATAGCCAAAGATATGATCAAAGTCAGGGTAGGGACTAAATATACTAAGGCTAAGGGCGTGGGTTGGAGGGTTTTTAAGATTGTTAAAGCCTAAATTTAGGTTTGTTTTTATAGTTAAAATATGCTTTAAATAAAATTTGAGGTTTATTTTATACTTTTTAATTGCATTGTATTGTCTTTTTCTAGTAAAAATAAATTCGTATCAAGTTTTAATATCTCATCATACTCAATCTCAACAACAATTTCTTCATTTTTATTTATCAAACCCCATTTTTCACCAAGCTTAACTTCAGCTAAGCCATCTTTAAACCCCAAAGCATTATCATATTTTGCTTCTATAACTAAATTTCCTTGTTTATCTATAAAACCACATTTTCTACCAAGTCTAACATCAGCTAAACCTTCATTAAAAGAGTAAACTTCAACATACTTTGCTTCTATAACTAAATTTTCCTTTTTGTCCATAAAGCCATATTTTCCATTAAGCATAACCCCAGCTAAACCATCATTAAAATTAAAAGTAAAATCATATTTTGCTTCTATAACTAAATTTCCTTTTTTATCTATAAAACCCCATTTTCCATTAAGCATAACCCCAGCTAAACCACCACTAAATTCTCCAACATAATCATACTTTGCTTTTATAACTAAATTTCCTTTTTTATCTATAAAACCCCATTTTCCATTAAGTTTGACTTTTACTAATTCTTCTTTATGATAACTAATTTCATCATATTCGGTATTTATGATTATCTCCCCTTTTTCATCTATAAAACCATAGCCACATTTTCCATCAAGCTTAACTCTAGCTAAACCTTCACTAAATTCATCAATGCAATTGTATTTTGTTTCTATAACTAAATTTCCCTGTTTATCTATAAATCCCCATTTTCCATCAAGCTTAACTCTAGCTAAACCTTCGCTAAATTTACCAATGCAATTGTATTTTGTTTCTGTGATTAATTTTCCTTGTTTATCTATAAAACCATAGCCACATTTTCCAATAATCTTAACTATAGCTAAACCATCACTAAATTCTCCAACATAATCATACTTTGTTTCTATAACTAAATTTCCCTGTTTATCTATAAATCCCCATTTTCCATCAAGCTCAACTATGGCTAAACCATCACTAAAATTTCCAACATAATCATACTTTGTTTCTATAACTAAATTTCCTTTTTTATCTATAAAGCCATATTTTTCGTTAAGCTCAATCCCAGCCAAACCTTCGTTAAAATCATCAACATAATCATACTTTGTTTCTATAACTAAATTTCCTTTTTTATCTATAAAGCCATATTTTTCGCCAAGTTCAACTCCAGCTAAACCTTCACTAAAATTAAAAATATCATCATATTTTGTTTCTATAACTAAATTTCCTTGTTTATCTATAAATCCCCATTTTCCATTAAACATAACCCCAGCTAAACTTTCATTAAACTCCAAAATATTATCATACTTTGCTTCTATGGTGAAATTTCCTTGTTTATCTATAAAGCCATATTTTCCATTAAACATAACCCCAGCTAAACCTTCACTAAAATTAAAAATATCATCATATTTTGTTTCTATAACTAAATTTCCTTGTTTATCTATAAAACCCCATTTTCCGTTAAGTTCAACGCCGGCCAAGCCATCATGAAAGCTGTTGATACCATCATATTTTACTTTTGTGATTAAATTTCCCTTTTTATCTATAAAGCCATATTTTGTTTTTGTACAACAAAATCCATATAAATCATCATTTAAGTGATAAATCTTGCCAGCGATTTTTTTTAGTATGTTTCCATTGATATCAAATAAAATTGAATCTTCTTTAAAAGTTGTTGCATAATACATTTTATCTTTTTTTATAACACCACAATCTGCTATTTTTTTACCAGTAAAATTCTTATCTAGTTTTAAAAGACTTGTTTTCATGTGTTTTCCTTTTTAAATTTGTATATTTATTATTTTACAAGCTCTTCTAAATGTTTTAAAATTTTTACCATGGCTAAAGTATCAAGTTTGCAGTATTCTAGCAAGGCTTGGCGGTAAGCTTTTCTTTCGTTTTCATCCATATTTTGCATAGCTTCAAAACTTTGCATAGCTTCGCTTCCATTGTGGATTAAATTTAAATTTTTATAAGCTTGCTCCATATCAGGGATTAGAGCTGGTAAGACTTTTTTTATAGAATAACTCCCTTGCATTTTATAATGATAAAAATCTTTATTTTGAAAAGGTATCATAAGATCTTTGATGTTTTTTTCTATATTTAACAAATGCTCGCTAAATTCAGGAAAAGCAAGCGCTAAATTCCTTATTACACCTTTTTCAAAGCTTGCATTATAAGCAAGTACGCAAACATCTTTTGGTATATCATTGATCAAATTTCTTACAAGTTCATATCTTGGATCGATCCCACATTCGCTTAAAAATTCTTTATGTTCTAACTTGTCTTTATAGTCTATATGTAAAGAGTATTGAAAAGGAATTTGCATATAAGGTCTTATACCTTTATATTCAGGTATAGCTTGCATAAATGTTTCAAAATCTAAATGATATATAGGATAGGTTAGCGTATCTAAGAATTTTTTGATATTTTCTTTGTTTATGTAGATTTCTTTATTAAGTGAAGCTTTGATTTGAATTTGTTGGTTTTCATTAAAGATGGATGGATCTTTTATATCTTTAAAATTGATTATATTTTTTTGATAGAGTTCAAATTTTTTATTTGCATTAAGCCTTGAAATACTAAAAATATTCTCACTTTCACATAAATTTCTTTGTTTAATCCAACAATACTCATATCCATCGCACTCATAAGGATCAAAACAATGTGTTCCTATGTCTATATTTGGCTCTTCATTTTTACTTAAAATTTCTTCGAAGTATTTTAAATTTTCTTTAACTTGGTTTTGATTTAATAAAACTTCTTTTGTGATATCATTGATCTTAAAAAGTTGATTTATATCAAGAAAATCGCCTCTATAGTATTCATTGTTTAAATGTATCAGATTAACTTGTTTGATTTTATAGCCTAAATTTGATAAAACATAATATTGCAAAGCACAATCATCTATATAAACATCTTTTAAAGATATAGAGCTTTTTACTTCGTTAATGATCATACCATCTTTAGTATTTTGTAAAATATCTATCATGATCAAAATGCCATCATAGCAAAAAGTAGCTTCGTAAATCACTTCTTGGTTATTTTCTAATAGTTTTCTAGTTTGTTCGCATTTTTCATTCAAAGAACTACCTTCAAATTCTATCTTTACTCCATTTGGAAAAAGCTCGCAGGCTAGATCGCCTACCTTGTTACCGGTGCTAAATTTAGCTAAAGCATTTTCATCTGGCACACTCAATACTTCATTTTTGTAAGTTTTCAGCCATAAAGACTTAGCGCATTGTGTGCCTCTTGTGTATCTTGATTTTGAAAAAAACATTATTTACCTTTCTTCGTTGTTTTATTTGAATTTTAGTCTATTTTATTAAAATAGGCTAGAGTATTATTTTTTCAAAGGTTTATCTCACATTAGAGCATAAATTAGTCCGCTTGAAAAAGCAAAGCGTGCTAACGCATTTTGTTTTTATTCTCTTCTTTGCGCTACGGTTTTAAGATTGCTTTTTCTCAAAACTGCAAAAATACTAAGTCCATACCATAATCCTAATGTTATTTTTAAAGGTAGTATTAAAATCATTAGTAATGGATTGTTGCGATTATCTCTTAGTGTTGTGTATGCTATATATAATACAACGCATTCCCATATAAAAGCAATGACACCCATAATCATTAGCGCAGTATCTCTTTCTATTCGCATTAGAAATAATGTCATAAAGATTATAAAGGCTAAAGGCAATACAGCAAATAATCCAACACACAAGCTAAGATCTATTGTATTTCTATATATGACTACCTTGCCTTTTAATCCATAATACACAAGCACTGCAGCTATGATGATATATATTAAGATAGCTATGGTGGTGATTATTGTATTGGTATAATCTTCTTGAGCTATTTTTGTGCTTGTATTGTTATCTATGGTTTTTTCTATTGTTATATCTTGTTGTGCTGTTGTATAATTTACTTCAGCATTGGCAAAAGTAAAGCATATACACATTAACATGCTTAAAATTAAAAATAGTTTTTTCATTTTATTCCTTTGTTTTTGATTTGTTATTTTAAATTTGATTTTTATTTTTTAACACCTCCGTGACTTGATATTTTTATTTTACAATTGTAATTTATTTTAGTGGACTGTATTTGTCTATTTTTGTTTTTTTATTTTGGTATAATTAACAATGCAAATAATTAAGTTATAATTATAAAAATCAAAACTAAGGAAAACAATGAGTGATTTAAAAACTAGTTTAAATGCAATTAAAGATAAAAATTTTGGTTATTTTTTTGATAAAGATGGAAAATGTTATATTTATCATACTAAATTTGGTAGAGAAAGAAATAGTGAAATTAACAAAAATGATGATATTGAATCGAAATTTGAAGATTTAACCAAGAAAATTTATGAAGTTAATAACGATGTATTTGATAAGTTAAAAGGTGCTTTTGGGGAATATTTAAACGATTATAGTAATAAAAGTACTATACATATTAAATTTGATAAAGATGGAGAATTTTTACAAACAAAAAGCAAAATTGTGGATAATTTTAGCGAAACATTTGGTAAAGAAAAAATAGACGAGATAGATTTCAATCAGGGTAATTTTAAAAAAGATATTTTTGAAAAATGGTGGGATAAAAGTATAAATAGTGCTAAAATGCAAGGTAATGCTACGAATTTATTAAAAGATAAAACAAAATTAGTTGATAATCTTAAAAAAATAAAAGATGCTTCAGATAAAAGTAAAGACTTGACACAATTACTCGATATGCTTGAAAATGTAGAAGGTATGAAAGCTACTGCTAGAGAATTAGCATATTTTTTACAATTTAACTTAGAAAGTAATGATAAATTTCCACTTGCAAATGATGCTATGATAAATATGGCTAAATATATCTTTGAAATGCTAAATGAAAATTCAAAAGATGAACTTGAGAAAAGAAAAAAAGAAAATACTTCAAATAATGAACAAGAATATTTTAATTTTGTTTTAGAAAAACTTGAAATACAAGAAAGAAAACATCTTCCAAAATACTATATTTTAGATCAATTTTTAAATTTGATTGATAAGATAAAAAAATCTGATTTGGCTTTAATTACAAAAGATAAACTACAAGGTGATGGTGAAAAATATATAAACAACATAACTGAAAGTGTGTATTATAAACTTTACAAAGCAGCTTATGATTTTGCAAATTTATGTGGCAAAGCAGATATAAAAAGCAATGATTTAGAAGGCTTTAAAAAGCTTTTAAAAACGCATAAAAACATCATTTTTCATGGAATTCCTGGAACTGGAAAAACCTACACTATAGTAAATAATGTAAAAAATATCATTAAAAATGAAAATCAAATGCTCATTACTCAATTTCACCCAAGTTTTTCTTATGAGGATTTTATAGAAGGTATTAAACCTGCAGGGATTGAAAATGGACAATTAAAACTTGAACTTAAAAATGGAATTTTTAGAGAATTTTGTGATAAAGCAAAAGAAGAAGAAAAAGGATTTTCAGAAAAACTCGAAAAAGGAAATTTTAATGAAGCTCTAAGCGATCATGGGTATTTTTTCATAGCTGATGAGATTAACCGTGCGGAATTATCTAGGGTTTTTGGAGAATTACTTTATGCGCTTGAGTATAGAGGAGAAAAAGGCAAGATAAAAACACAATATGCCTCTATGAGAGATGATGAGGATTTTTATGTGCCTGAAAATGTATTTTTCTTAGGAACTATGAATGATTTAGATAAAAGTATAGATAGCTTTGACTTAGCGCTTAGAAGACGCTTTATATGGCAAGAAATGGAGTGTGATTATAATGTAATAAGAGATGAAATTTATGCAAATAATATTGAAGAATACGCACAAGCTTGTCAAAAATTAAACAAAGAAATTAGTAAAAATATAGGTGAAAAGTATCAACTTGGGCATTCTTATTTTCTAAAAATTGAATTTAAAAATGATGAGATTAAAGATAGTGATATGAAAAAACTTTTTAGCAACCGCTTTGAAGCGCTTTTAAAAGAGTATTTAAGAAGCGAATATAGTGAAAAAGAAATACAAACAAACTTGGATATTTTAAAAAAACTTTTTGTTATAGAAAAAAACGATGATAAAAATAAATGATAATAGCTTTATAGAAATAGATCAAAAATCTTCAAGAATACAAGATTTTGATCTGTATTTTGAAGATTTTATAAAAAATGGAAATTTCTTTTCTTTTTTCAATGATGATGAAAAAATTTTAAGCAAAAATACTAAAAATCCTATCATTTCAGTAAGAACGATTGAAGAAAATAAAAGGCAAATTGCTAGTGGAAATTATATAGGAAAAATTTCTTATAATGGTTTGGAAATTGAAATAAATTCCAGGTTTGGCAAGAAGTTCTTAGAAAGAATGCTAAATTATGCTAATGATGTATTTGTTGATGATGTTAGTATTTATCAAGATGTAAAAAAGGAAAGCAATATAAGTGAGTTTATACTTTTTTATATCTTTGTGCAAAAACTTGAAAAAAGTTTTTTGATAGGTTTGCCTAAAAATTATCAAAGTAAAAAATACAACGATTTGCGCTTTAAGGGAAATATTGATATGGTTGAATTTATAAAACACAATATCCCTTTAAAAGCAAAGGTTGCTACAAAAACAAGAGAGCAAATAGAGGATGTGCATATTATTAATGTATTATATAAAGCATTAGAAGTCATAGAAAAGAAAAATTCAGGCTTTTTAAAAAATGTAAAGCATATAAAAACCTATTTAGTGCAAAATAAAAGCGAGCATTGTTTTATAAAAGAAAGTTTAAACAAAGCCTTTTCTAGTAAAGCCTTGAGAAATCAAAACTATCAAAACTACAAAGAGCTTTTAAAATATGCAAAAATGATCATAGAAAGTCAAAATTTCACTAGTAAAAATAAAAATGATCAAAAAAGTTATGGTTTTATCGTTAATATAGCAGAGCTTTTTGAAATTTATATAAGCAAGCTTTTAAGAAATAATTTTGAAGAATATATGGTTGATTCTCCAAAGCTTGAAATTTATAAAAATAGCTTTTATAAACGCTATATAATACCTGATATTGTTTTGTCTAAAGATGATACATATATAGTTTTTGATACTAAATATAAAAGAATGAAAATGGAAGGTAGAAGCCAAAATGGCATGGGAGATTTAGACAGAAATGATTTGTTTCAAATTCATACTTATATGGGGTATTATCAAAAGATAGGCAAGGTGCTTTTAGGTGGACTTTTATATCCTATGCAAGAATTTGAAAAAGCAAAATGCCATAGTGAAAATTCTATCCTTTCATATGAGTATAAATTTATAGTTGATGGAATTTTTCTTGAAGATAGTCAAGATAAAGAAATTACTCTTGAGTATATTACCCAAAAAGAAACGCAATTTATAGAAAGGATCAAAGAGCTACTAAAACAATCATTTTAGTAGCTTAACAAAAGAAATCTTTCTTTCTATATCCTCGTGAGCGATAGAGTTTATTTCTAGTTTATAGGGTTTAAAATTTTTCGTGCTAATATTAGCAAATAAAATATCCAAACTCACATCTAAAAGTTTTTTTAAACCTTTTGAAAAATCATAATCTTTTAAATAAAAATTATTTCTTATCAAATTTTTATTTTGTTTTAAAATTTCTAGCAATTCTTGCTCTTTAATATAAAATAACCCTTCTATAAGCATGTTTTGATAAGGTGAGATGTCGTTGATGTTTAGCACTTTTTTATCTATCCAGCCATTTTTAGGAAAGGCATATGCACTTGCAAGATGATAGAGTTTGCTTTTTGTATTTGTTTCTTTTAATTTATAGTGTATTTTTGCATTATGTTTTATAAAATCAACAACACAAAAATATTTAAAATCCGCATAATTTTGACTTAAAAAATTTTCAAAAGACAAAAGTTTGCTTTGAGTATTTTCATCTAAAAAATATCCATTTTCTAAATGATAGCTTTGGCTTAGTAGTTGTATATTTTCTGTGTTTTGAATTTGTGTTTGGAAATTAAACTCATCATTGTTTGTTTCATATAATGCTTTAATGTGTTCTTTTGCTTTTATATCATTAAATCCAAACACAAAGCTTTTGTGTATTGTTCCTTGAAGTGTTATGTTCATAGTTTTATCCTTTTCATAAAAATCCCATATTGATTTTTTCATCATCTGATTTGAGTTTTGATTCTTTTTCTAATTTTTCTAAAAACTCATCGGCGTTTTTGATTTTAAAAATTTTATTTTGTCTAAGAATTAGCGCAAAATCGCCCAAACAAATATTTTGAAGTCTTAAGAGCCTTTTTGAAATTTGTTTTTTATCAAAGCTTAAATTTAATTCTTTAGCAAAAAATTCAAAAGCCTTTAAAAGCTTTTCTTGCTTTAATGCTTGAAATTCTATCTTTAGATCAAATCTTCTTATGCTAGCTTTATCAAGGTTTTGCAGGTAATTTGTAGAAGCTATGAAAATACCTTCAAAATTTTCCATTTGCATAAGCATTTCATTGACTAAGCTTTTTTCCCAGCTTTTATTTGCTTCATCTCTACTATAAATTAACGCATCGATTTCATCAAGTTGTAAGATAGCATTATCATTAGAAGCTTTTTTGAAAATGTTTGCGATATTTTTTTCATTATTGCCCACAAAAGGATCTAAAATATCACTAAGTTTATAAGAATGTAAAGTTTTATTTAAAACATTGGCTAGTTCTTTGCCAAATTCGCTTTTTCCACTACCTGCTATGCCATAGCTTAAAATTCTCAAACTTGAATTTTTATCGATATTGTTTATTAGTTCTTGTAAATTTAAATCACATTCTATCAAGCTTAAATCGTATTTTTTGTCTTTTTTTGGCATTGAAATGCCGCAAAGTGATCTTGCTTTTAAATTTTCGTTGATCAATCTTACAAATACTTCTTGGCTTTTTCTTTTAAAGATCTTAGCATTGTTTGCACATTTTAAAATAACCCCTTGAGAAAGTTCAGGATGAGAAGCTATATTTTCTATAATGGCTTCATCTATTTTTATATTTTTTTTATTAAATAGCTTTTTTATATTTTGAATTTTCTTTTCTTTAGGCATACTTTCAAGCTCTAAAATCACATCAAAACGTCTCAAATACGCTTCATCCATGTCTTTAGAATTTGATAAAAATACACAAATGCCATTTTCTTCATCTAAGATTTTATTGATTTTTAATTTCTCTTTTAAAGAATCATAGCAAAGACTATCCTCGCACTCATCAAAGACTACCATTTGCTTTTTTGGATTGAGTATCTTTTTAAGTGCGTAAAAATTTGAAATTCTACTTGATTTTTTATCATTTTCGCAATCTTTAACACACAATGCTTCTTTATCAAGCTCTTTAGCTATGAGTGCGCTAAGCTCGTTTTTGCCTACGCCTGCTTTTCCATATATAAAAATATTTCCTTTTTGGCGTTTTTTTAAAAAAGTAATGATAGTATTTAATTCTTCTTGTATATAGTCAAAATCACTCAAATTTAGTCTAGTTTTAGATAAAAAATACGAAAACTCACCCATAAGTGTAGTTTTGCTAATATCTTGAGTGAAAATGCTTTCAAAATTGTTTACATCTATACCAAAGGCATCACTATCATAATAGCACAAGGCATCTAGCTTAAAAAGCATAGAATCATCACTTAAAGCTTTATTGACATCTTTTGGAGTGTGGTTGAAAATTTTTTCTATGATCTTTTTGCCCAAAGCAGTGCTATAACCTTGGTGTAAAGCAAATCTACCTTTGTTTGCATAGTAAAAAAACGCAAACACATCACATTCTGCTTGAGTAAAATTTAAGTATTTTTTAAGATAACTTAGATTTTTCTTTAAAAAGCTAGGATAGATAAATTTGGAGTATTGTTTATAGATAAAACTAGGGATTTTATTATCTTTTTCTAGTGTATCTTCAAATTCGCTGTAAAAATCTTTTTTGATTTGTTTACTGTTTGAGAGCATTTGTGCGTGTAGTGAGATGACTTTTACATTATGTGAGTAATAATCAAAATCCGCAATGTAAGTAAGGGTAGAAGTATTTGTTTGCATTATAAACCTTTAAACTAAGATATATAATGCAATTATAAACAAAATAACTAGACTTTAGTTGTCTAGTTATGAAAAATTATTTGTTGTTTTGTTTTCTAATAAGTCTTTATAGAAATTTTTAACACTATTACTAAAATAATTTTCAAAATTACTAGCACTTATCATATCGCTTTTTGTATTGTTGCAAATACAGCAGGCTAAAACACAATTTTCTTCATTGTAGCCTTTATCTGGATTTAGCCTTTCAATTTGCAATGAGCTATTAAAAGATGGTTTTTTGGAAGTTATAAGTTTGTTTTCAAATAGATTTTTTAATTTTTCTTCATCGATACCGCAATAATGACATTTTAGTTTACTTTTACTTTCGATTTTTAAATACGCTTTTTCATACCACATAGCAAAATTTTTCATATCTTTAAATTTTTCTTCAACTATTTTATCGATTGCACCAAATTTTTCATTTTCATCTTTTATATCTTTATTGATTTTATATTTTTTTCTTACCACTTCATAATGATTTTTTAAATTTATCACATCGTTTATGCAGTTTAGTTTTAATTCTACTCTTACCATTTCTTCAATGTTAAGATTGTATGCTTTTGCTTTGATTAGTTTTTTTGTAATTTCCTTACTTCCAAAAACACCTTTTAAATAAAGCTTTAGAAATTTCTTTTTAATATCATCGTTTAATTGATTGATAAATTCAACTCTTTCTTGATTTTCCATTTTTAATCCTTTAAATAAATTTAATCATTGTAAAATATTAGCACTAATGCAATGCAAAGCACCACCTTTTTTGATAATAGGCTTTAGATATACACCTATGATTTGCTTGTCTTTATAGATGTTTTGTAAAAAGCTTAAAACTCTCTCATCCTCATCAATATTATAAGTTGGCACAAAAATCACCTTATCAAACTCTAAAAAATTTAAATACGCACCCCATTTGTATTTTTGCATAAATTCTTTAGAATAGCTCATTTTTGTAACCTTAAAATCTTTTAAAGCGGTATGTAATTTCTCAAAAAATTGCACATTTTCTAAAGAAAAATCATTGATTAGCACATGATCTTTGCTTATAAATCTTACCATACTATCGCTATGCGCATATCTATCATAAGCTAGTCTTGGTAAAAAGACTATGTGTTTTAAATTTAGACTTTGTTTTAAAGTATGGATAATGCTTTCCTTGCTAAATGTTGGATTTTGGCTAAAAATTTTCTCACACATAAAGGCAATATCATGTTTTCTTATGAAATTACCTCCATCAAGGATTAAATTTAAGTGATTTTTTAGAGGTTTTATAGTGGTTTTTAAATGTGGATAATTTCTAAGATAATCAGGATCATAAATATAACTTGTCGCTGTATTTTCATACACTAAAGGCATGAAATCTCTTAACCATATATCATTACTTGGTATTTCTTTAAAAGCGATGTTAAATTTAGCAAAATTTTGCACAAGATTTTGATAAATTCTTTTATGTTTTGATGATAAAAGTGTAGAAATGGCTATCATTCATCGCTCTTTTGCATGCTTAAAACTAACAACTCATCATCATAAATAATGTCATATTGTAAGATATCTCCCCAAAGCTTTAATTTGCCTTGTGAATTTTCATAATGCTTTATAGCTAGTTCTTTGAGCTTTTGCATGATTTGCGTTTTATCAAGATAGAGCATATCATTGCTAATAGTAAATTTAAGCACGCGTAAGTGAGATAAAAACATCAAAGTATGCAAAGGCTCGCTTTTACGTTTAAAATTTGTTTTTATGATGGCTTTTGCTTCTTGTAATTTTATGTGTTTATCTTTTAATAAAACATTTTGTTCTAAAATTGAATTTAAAATTTCTTTATCTAAGATAAAATCAAATTTTTGCATAAATTCCAAAGAGGAATTTACCATATCATAATGTCCTTTTAAAAGCCATTCTTGTATGCTTTCGCATTCTAAAAACAAAGTTTTTGTTTTGGTAAATTTTTCTACATTGTTATAACCAAATTTCTTTGCAAGCAAAGTCTCATCGGTGTGAGTTAGGATGTGTTTCATGGTTTGAAGCATTTTTAATCCTTTTTGAATGATTTGAAAAATCATAGCTAAAAAAAGCAGACAATGGTAGTCTATATTTTTGTAGTATAATTGTGAAAATTATTTTAAAGGCATTGTGAATGAAAAATTTTATTGAAGAATTATTAAAGGTTAATGATAAATTTGAAGAAAATACCAAAAAAGGCATGAGTGATATAAATATTTTCGAAGCTTTGGGAGTTGAGTATAAAGAAAACTATCATTCTAAATTTATAGCTTATTTGATCGATCCGCATAGTGATCATTATCAAGAGCTTTTTGCAAATGAGTTTTTAAAAAAGCTTGGAAGATACACAAAAGCTAAGAAATTTAAAAATCTTACAGCCCATGACATAGAAAGCGTAGAAACAGAAGCTTGTGCTAAAGATAATAGAAGAATCGATATACTCATAAGTTTAAAAGATAAAAGATATATCATCATAGAAAATAAACTTTATGCAAAAGATCAACCAAATCAACTCAAAGACTACATAAAACACATAAGAGAAAAAGTTAAAAACATAGATGATTTTCATGAAAATATACTTACTATTTATTTGCATAAAAATGAAGATACCGAGCCTAGCAAATATAGCTTAGGCATAAAAAATGGATTTAAAATAAATGATGATCTTATATATGATAGCAATGATAAAAAAATGAGTTTTTATCTAAAAATGGATTATAAATGGATAAAAGAGTGGATTAATGCTTGTATAGGTGTGTGTGAGAATAAAGTTAAAAACAATGAAATTGATAAAAAATTTAAAAATGATATGCAAAATGTGATTTTTACTTTAAATCAGTATAAAACTCTTTTAACTTGGTATGTAGCTATAGATGATTATGTGGCTAAAGATTATGTCATGGAATTTTTGAAATCGAGCAAAGAAAATTTAAACAATGCTACAAATTTATATAGATATACTAAAAATAAAAGTGATTTTAAAGATGTAGATAATGATAAATATAAAAAAGCAAAAGAAATAGTAAGAGAGAAATGGGATGAAATTTGTGAAGAATTAATGAGTGAATTTATGGATAAACTCGAAAAGAAATTTAAAAACAAAAAAATAAGAAAAAATATTTTTCTTGTGGAAAAATACCATGATAAAATCAACTCAACCAAAAATTTCTTTACTATTTATCATGAAAAAGATATAGACGGCACTATAATACCAACATTTAATTTATACTTTTGTGGCAAAAATTATAAAAATTTGCGTATTAATTTTTGTATTACTTATTATTATGAAAATGATGAAGAACGCAAAGAATATGATGAAAAAATCAAAAATTTTAAATCAGCAATACAAAAGATAATACAAGAGATAAAAAATCAAAATTTAAATATCTCGAAAGCTAGTATATTTAAAAAAATAATTTTAGGTGAAAAAAATCAAGATATAGATTATGAATTTATTTATGATATGATTGACTATGATAAAACCACTAAGGATGATAAATTTAAAACTATAGAAGATTGTATTTATAATGAGATAAAAAATTTTATAGAAAACGACACGATTAAAAAAGCTTTAAATGAAGCTAAAGAAGTATTAAAATTTGACAAATAAGCAATCATTTGCTTATTTGATCAAGGTATTCTCCAACTACTTCTTTGATTTTATTTGCTATAAAATCAGGTTCTAAAACCTTTACATAAGGTATGTAATAATACACTAAAGGTAAAATTTCCATTTCATGAGTTATCTCAAGCTCTATTTCTATGGAGCCATCTTTGTCTTTACCAGTGATGATTTGTGAATTTAGAGGCTTTCTTTCAAAGTATTTTCGTATCGGTTCTTCTACTAAAAGCCTTACCGTAAAAGGTTTATCAAGACTAAACCATATAGAATTTACTCTTTGAAGTTTTACTTCTAAACTCTCATTGGTTTGAAAATGCTCTTGGGTTAGGGTGATGTTTTGGATATTTTTTAAATAAAATTTTTTGAAAATATCACGTTTTTTCATATCAAAAGCAAGCAAATACCAAAATCCACTAAAAAAAGCTAGTTTTAAAGGTTTTACTTGGAAAAGTTTATTTTCATATTTAAAGACAATTTGTGTTTTGGTGCTGATGGCTTGTTCAAGAATTTGAAAATTGCTTAAATCTTTTTCTTCCAGCTTTTCTGCATCTAAACTAGTATGGATGGGATTAGAAATGTTTTGAGAAAGTTTAGAAAGTAGGGGATGAGCCTTAGCATAAAAGCTATTTCCAGCACTTTTTGCCATGGTATCAAGCACTTCAAGGATTATTTTTTCATCATCTTGCTCTTGAGTGTCTTTGCTTGTATCGATACGCCATTTTCTTCCATTTTTAATAAGCCCCATAGGCTCAAAAACCCCTTGCATATCTCTTTTTATGGTTTTAGCACTTACATTGAGTTCTTGAGCTAGTTCTTTTATGGTTATGCCATTTTCAGACTTTACTAATTTTTCATATAAAACTTCAAGGCGTGTTAGCTTGGAATTTGCAATGTATTTTTTAAGATCTTTCATGATTTTTCTCTAAATTTTTTCAAAATATTAACAACAATTGCTTTATAAACAAATAAAGTCTAGTTTATAAACGCTACAAAACTTATAGTTTGGAAATGAAAGTTTATTTAGAAAACAATGTTTGAGAGTAAAAGATGATAAATATGTAATTATTAAAATACAAAAGGTTGTATTTTACTAGGTTTAACTAAGAGTGATGAAAGTGTCGGTCAAAGCAGACAAGCTTGTAAAAAATTATATGATTTGCTGCTATATCAGCAAGATTTATCAAATATAAAATTAGAAATCACGAATAAATTTTAGAAAGGAGATAAAAGTTTAAGTAGGCCAAAGGTGGTATTCTAGCTCCCCTTTTTAAGGGGAAATCAAAGCTAATAAGCCTTGACTATAATTATACAAAGTAGTATAATTATTACTAGAATTTTATGGTTCAATTTAATCACCACCTAATTGAGTGTTGATTAACACCAAAGGCGGCCACCTTTGGTGTTCCACCCTTTTAGATTATACTCAAATCTTACTTAAACTTCTAAAATAAGAAATGATAAATCTTTTATTTAAAACACAAAGCTTTATATCGCTTTAGCTCTAATGTTTATGCTTAATGTATTTTTATATCTTAAGTTAGATAGCACTAAAGCAAAATTAGAAAAAAGTCAAAGTGATTTAAATTTAGCTTTGGGTGTAAATAATGAACTCACAAAAATTACTCAGGAGCTTAAAATAAGACACGAACAAGAATTAAAAGCACTCTTTTATGCAAATACTCAAAAAAATCAAATCAAAACAAGGGTTGATGATGTTAAAAACTATATATCCAAAAGCAATGAAACTAACACCACTAAGCTTTTTAATGCTATGCTTGATAGGCTGTGGGAGCAAAACACAAGTACTAACCAAAATACAAATTCAAAAAGTGCAAATACCAAATGAGCTTTTAGAATTTGATAGAGCGCATAAACCTATAGTGCAAGATGAAAAAGATATATTAAAAGCTTATAGTGAGCTTTTTTATCACTATAAGCAATGTGAGATCAATATGGATAAAATTAAGGAGTTGAATGAGTGAGTAATAGTTCTGATAAAACGCATTTTTTAATTTTAGTTCTATTTTTTATTAAAAGTTTCTTTTTAACTTTATATTCATTTTGATTAATAAAATCATTAAATGCTCGAAATAGATTATTTGAATCTATTATTTTTAAGTATTTTTTATAATCGGACATACTAATACAATTTTGAGAATATTTCATAGATTCATTAGCTGGAAGGCTAAAAAAATAAATAAAATCCTTGTAAAATTGATTGTTGTTTTTAAAACAATCAATGATAGATTGATGTGTATAAGTATTAAAATTATCTATTTGAGGATTATGAAATATTGTAGTATTGGAGTTTTGACTATATTTAAAAATTTTTTCTGTTCTACAATCTGTTTTGTGAAATTTTCTAGTATTTTCGTAAAATTCTGCATATTTAGGCTGAATAGCAATCAGTTTTCGTAATCTTTTAAAAGAAGTTAAATTGTCATTGCTTTTAATAAAAAATTTTATGATTTCATCTGTAATATCTAGTTTTTTATTAGTTATCCTTTTATATAAATAAGCAAATTGTAAAAATCTTTCACAATAAAAATCTCCTTTAAAATTATCCCAAGAATATTTATCTTTAATAGGTAAAAGCATTTTCGCAAGATCTTCTATTGCTTTACTACACTCTATATCATTGCTATTATTGCATTCATGAAGCATATTGCAAATATTGTTAAAATGCTTATTTATTGAGCTTTTAAGACAACTAGTGAAATCATAATTTATTTTTTCTATATCTGCTTTATCTATAGTAAAAAAGTTTTTCATATAATTTGATGTTATGATATACATATTATTAGCATTTTTAGGAAAGTTTTTTGGTGGTATATAATAATCTAATATAGCTTTTAATATATCTAAATAGTAGTGATTTAAAATATCTATAAAATTATCATGATTTTCTTTATTGTAAAATTTCATGAAACATATATCGTTGAAATGGTTTATATGTTCTAATGATTTTAGCAAAAGCCTTAAGTTGTTATTTAAATGGTCTTTATAATGTGTAAAAATAATATTTTTTAAATCATCTTTTAAGGCTTCATCTTGTATTTTTAATTTTTCTATAATAATATCTTTGGCAATTTCGTTATTGTCTTTTATGATATATTCCCAATCAATAACTTTTTCTTTGTATTCTTGATACCAGTCTTTAGTATCTTGTTTATCCTCTTTATTATTATTATTATTATTATTATCTGAATTGTTATCTTGTTTTTTATTATTATCTGAATTATCATCTTGTTTTTTTAACTCATCTTTATTGAGAATCATAACAACATTACATTCTTTTTCTTCTTTAAGTAAATTTACAAGTCCTAAAATTTCTTTCAAAGGAAGATTGTCAGATCTTCTTTCTATGTTATCAAGACATACAACGATTTTTTTAAAATCTTCTTTTTTTAAAAAGGAAAAAATAACATCACTATCTATATTTATTAAACCACCGCTTGTGCCTTTAATTAAACCTTCTAATCCTTTAAAAGTTTTTTTTGTAATATTATTATAATTTCCATGTAAACTTACTACTATTTCTTCTATTACTTGTTTATAGCTTTCTTTGCCAAAAAGATCTATATAGATAACTTTTTTATTATTAAAGTTTAAAGTAATTTCTTTTTCTATTTGTTTCCAAAAATATGTTTTTCCACAGCCCCAAGACCCCAAAATAACCAAACATTGTTTTTCTTTTGATATTAAATATTCACTAGTTTTTGTAACTTTATAATTTTCGCTTACAACTTTT